>NZ_JBFUGT010000518.1:0-2823 GCF_056402775.1 Rhodococcus sp. P3_B8 | reverse complement strand
GCGCAGTGGTGGTGACGGAGCTGTCGGGGCCGGGCGGCATGACGCTGCAGGACGTACCCGAACCGGCGGCCGAGGGGCTCGTCCTGATCGACGTCAAGGCCAGCGGCGTGTGCTTCCCCGACCTGCTGATCAGCTACGGCAAGTATCAGCTCGGCCCCGAGTTGCCGTTCGTTCCCGGCGCCGAAGTTGCGGGTGTCGTGGTGTCGGCACCGGTCGACAGCGGATTCGAGCCCGGACAGCGGGTGCTCGCGGCGTCGCAGGTCGGCGGTTACGCCGAACGGGTCGCGGTGCCGCCGGCGCAGGTGCTGCCCAGTCCGTCGATTCTTGATTTCGACGAAGCGGCGTCGCTGATCGTCAACTACCAGACGATGGAATTCGCGCTGGAGCGCCGGGCCCGGCTGCGGGCAGGCGAAACCGTCGTCGTCCTCGGCGCGGCGGGTGGGGTGGGGACGTCCACCATCCAGCTGGCCAAGGCGCACGGCGCCCGCGTGATCGCGGTGGTGCGCCGGGACGGCGCCGACGACTTCCTGCGCGAACTGGGGGCCGACGAGGTCGTCCGCCTCGACGACGGCTGGGGCGCCCGGGTCCGTGAGCTGACCGGCGGCCGCGGCGCGCAGATCGTGGTCGACCCGGTTGGCGGCGACGCGTTCGACGAGGCCGTCCGGGTGCTGGCCCCGGAAGGCCGGCTGGTCGTGATCGGTTTCGCGGGCGGGACGATCCCCGAGGTGAAGGTGAACGGGGTGCTGTTCCGCAACATCAGCATCGTGGGTGCGGCGTGGGGTGAGTTCATCCGGACCGAACCGACTGCGCTGGAAGAGGCGCATGCCGCGTTGATCCGGCACGTCGAACGCGGACTGCGTCCCGTGGTCACCTCGCGGTATCCCCTCGAGCGGGCCGCGGACGCACTGCGTGACCTCGAGGCAGGCCTCGTGCTGGGTAAAGCGGTGCTCGTCCAGGACTGAACCCGCAGGTCCAGGCTGCCGCCGGGGGATGTGATACCTGACACCATTTATTCGGTTGCGCCATAGTTGCCCTTGGGCAATAGTTGCATGAGCGCTAGCATTCGAGGGTGCCCGACAAATCTCCTGATCTTCTCTTCGAACTACTCAACGATTTCTTCACCCAACTGTTGAGTGCGGGGGAGTCGGAGTCGATGGACAACCTCATCGAACTGGACCTCACGTTTTCGCAGGTGCGCATGCTCTTCGCGCTGGTTCAGCACGGTGAGCCACTTCCGATCAACGAGGTGGCCGAGCGGTTGCGGCTCTCGGTGGCCGCAGCGGGTCGGAACGTCGATCAACTCGTGAAACTGGGTCTGGTCGTTCGCCGGGAGGACGAACGCGACCGGCGGGTCAAGCGGGTCTCCCTGTCGGAGGCCGGACATAAGGTCGCTACCCAGCACATCGAATGCAAGCGTGATCAGTTGCGACGGTTCGCATGGCGGGTTCCGGAGATCGAGCGGACTCGGCTGATCGAGGCACTACAACCGATCCTCGCGGGGGAGTCCCTGCGAGAACTCAACCAGGAGATACTCGGATGACATCGCCGACCGCCGCGAACGCGGCGCCCGACAAGCTCGACGGCACGGTCCTCAAGATCGCGTCCGTGGTGGTGCTCGGTGCCATCATGTCGATCCTCGACGTCACCGTCGTCAGCGTCGCGTTGCCGACGTTCGCCACGGAGTTCGACACCACGTACGCCACCGTCGCGTGGACGATGACCGCGTACACGCTCGCCCTGGCCACCGTCATCCCCGTCACCGGGTGGGCGGCCGACCGATTCGGCACCAAGCGCCTCTACATGACGGCGCTCGTGCTGTTCGTGCTCGGCTCGGTGCTGTGTAGCTTCGCGTGGGACATCACGTCGCTCATCGGCTTCCGCGTCCTGCAGGGTCTCGGCGGCGGCATGTTGATGCCGCTCGGCATGACGATCATGACGAAGGCTGCCGGCCCCGACCGTGTCGGCCGGGTCATGGCGGTTCTCGGAATCCCCATGCTGCTCGGCCCCATCGGTGGTCCGATCCTCGGTGGCTGGCTGATCGAGGCGGCGAGCTGGCACTGGATCTTCCTGATCAACCTGCCCATCGGCATCATCGCCCTGGCCGCCGCGTTCATCATCCTGCCGTCCGACAACGCGTCGCCGTCCGAGTCCTTCGACTTCCTCGGCATGCTGCTGCTGTCGCCGGGTCTGGCTCTGTTCCTGTTCGGCGTGTCGTCAATCCCGGAGGTGGGGACCGTTGCTTCGGCGCGCGTGCTCGTGCCCGGTGCGGTCGGCCTGGTGCTGATCGTCGCGTTCGTGTTCCACGCGCTCCGCAAGGATCACCCGCTGATCGACCTGCACCTGTTCAAGAACCGGCAGCTGTCGGTCGCGGTCATCACGACCTCGCTGTTCATCGTCGCGTTCATGGGGGCCGGTCTGCTGTTCCCCAGCTACTTCATCCAGGTGGGCGGGCACACCACCCTCGCGGCCGGTCTGCTGATGGCTCCGCAGGGTATCGGCGCGATGCTGACCATGCCGGTGGCCGGACGTCTCGTCGACAAGATCGGGCCCGGCAAGATCGTGCTGACGGGTCTGCCGCTGATCCTGATCGGTCTGGGCGTCTTCACGCAGGTGGCGTCGGACTCGCCGACCTGGCTGCTGATGGGTGCGCTGTTCGTGATGGGCATGGGCATGGGCTGCACCATGATGCCGCTGATGACCGCAGCCATCGTCACGCTTTCCAACGAGCAGGTCGCGCGCGGTTCCACGCTGATGAACATCGTCCAGCAGACCGCCGGTTCGATCGGTACCGCCGTCATGTCGGTGGTCCTCACCAACCAGCTG
>NZ_JBFUGT010000517.1:0-2824 GCF_056402775.1 Rhodococcus sp. P3_B8 | reverse complement strand
CCCGATCATCATCGCCCTCGGCCTCGGCTTCGTCGGCGCGATGTTCGTCCGGTCCATCACGGTGTTCCTGGTCCGCAAGGGCACCCTGTCGGACTACGTGTACCTCGAGCACGGCGCCCACTGGGCCATCGGCGCACTGGCCGTGATCCTGCTGGTGTCCATCGGCTACCACGTCAACGAGAACGTCACCGGACTCGTCGGCGTCGCCCTGATCGGTGCCGCCTTCATCTCCAGCATCGTCCGCAACCGCARGGCCGTCGCGACGGCGGGCCAAGCGGAAGACGACGTAGACGAGCAGGACCCGGTGTCCGTCGGCTAGGTTCTGCCTGTACTCACATCCAGCGGCAGTGCTCGTGACTCGGTCACGGGCACTGCCGCTCGACACTGGAAAGGGCACCCATGGGGCGGCTGCTCGACAAGTCGAAGAAGGTGGTGGAGGCGCAGCTCGCCGGAACCACCATCCGGGCGATACAGGGTTCGATGATCGCCTACGAGGGCAATGTCAGTTTCAAGTCGGCAGGTTTCGGTGGCGGTGACGGGGTCCTCGCCGGAATGAAGAGGCGCGCCACGGGCGAGGCCCTGTCGCTGATGGAATGCTCCGGCCACGGTGTCGTGTACCTCGCGGTGGGCGGTCAGTACGTCTCCGTCGTCGACCTGGCGAACGAGACCCTGCAGGTGGAATCGCAGCAGCTGCTCGCCTTGAGCGGCAACCTGAACACCAACGTCACGTTCACCGGACTACGCGGCGGGGTCGGCGGTCAGGGCCTGTTCACCACGACCGTCTCCGGCCAGGGTCAGGTGGCACTGCTGTCGGCGGGCGGGCCACTCATCCACCTCGAGGTGTCGCCGCAGTACCCGCTGGTGGTCGATCCCGACGCGTTCGTCTCGGCGCGCGGGCAGGTGACACAGTCGTTCGTGACCGACGTGTCGTGGCGCAGCGCCGTCGGCCAGGGCAACGGTGAGGCCTTCTCCCTCAAGTGGGACGGTCACGGCGTCGTCTCCATTCAACCGGCAGAGCGGTGAGCCCCATGGTCTTCTCGAAAGTGAACTCGAAGGTCGTCAAGGTCGACGTCGGCGCCGCAGGCGGTGTGGTGGCGCGCACGGGTGCGATGTTGTTCTACACGGGTCAGGTGCAGTTCTCACCGCATCAGGTGCCGGGTTCCCAGTCGATGGCGGGCATGGGTGGATTCACCCGGATGGCCGGACGCATGATGCAGGGCGAGCACGAACGCACGATGCTCGCGCAGGGGCAGGGCGAGGTGCACTACGGTCACGCCGGACTCGAGGTGCATGTCGTCGACATGTCGCAGGGTGGCGCGCTGTGCGTCGAGGCGTCCCGGCTGCTCGCGCACAATGCGGGACTGCAGAGTTCGGTGATCTCCGTGACGAGTCAGGGCGGTGGTGGCGGCGGACGCGGCATGCTCGGCGCCCTACGCGGCGCGGCGGCAGGCGCCCTCTCCGGTACCGGAATGTTCACCACGCAGTTGTCCGGGTACGGGTCGGCGGTGCTGCTCGCACACGGCGGCTTCATCGAACTCCCTGTCGGCGGCCCGAATCCGGTGTTCGTCGACCCCGACGCTTTCGTCGGCACGTACGGGAGCGTCCAGGTGGAACTGAAATCCGCCGTCGGCTGGCGTGAGGCCATGGGTCGCGGGGTCGGGGAAGCAATGCAATTGCAGTGCACGGGTCAGGGCATCGTCTACGTTCAGGCTTCGGAGGAGAAACTGTGACCGCCATCCACAATCCGTCGACTCTCGGCGCCAGCGACAACATTCCCGACAACAGCTACGCATTCTGCATCGACCTCACCGCGCCCTGGTTCATCCGCAAGGGTGCGATGATCGCCTATTACGGGCAGATGCAGTTCCAGGCCCTGACCCACGGATTGCACGGCGCCGCACTGCACATGGTCGCCAACCAGTTCTCCGCACCGCTGTACATGGGCGACTATGCGGTGGCCGAAGGATTCGGGAAACTGATCATCGGCGACCGCGGTTACGACATCAACTCGTACGACCTCGACGACGGCAACCTCACCATCCGGGCGTCGAATCTCCTTGCGTTCGAACCGGGTCTGGCCCTGAACCAGTCCATCGTGCCGGGATTCCTGACGCTCATCGGGACCGGCAAGTTCCTGGCGTCGTCCAACGGCCCGGTGATGTTCGCCGAGCCGCCGCTGCGGATCGATCCGGAGGCGCTCGTCGGGTGGGCCGACTGCCCGTCCCCGAGTCACCATTACGACCAGGGGTGGATCAGCAACTTCCTCGCGGCGGGCGCCCACATGATGGGAATCAACTCCGGGGAGGAACGGCAGTTCGACTTCACCGGCGCCGGAACGGTTCTGATCCAGTCGAGTGAGAAGGTCCTCAGCGACACGCATGTCGTGCGCAGTATCGAGGGGCAGATCCACGGCATCACTCCGAGCGGTCTGCAACGGCTCAACGGCGTGATCGCCGCCAAACTGGCGGAGCAGCCTCGCTGACACCCAGGCGATTGACAGGCTGAGCGAAGAGTTGCGGCAGGGACGGGGAGCACTCTGATCTGTGTCAGGAAGTTCTGACACCGCATCCGATACGTTCCAGGAGGAACCGCATGAAGTCCGTCGTGACCAAGGCCGTCGCAACCGGTGGCATCGCCCTCGCAGCCCTCGGCATCGGAGCCGGCGTTGCCAGCGCCGACCCGGTGGGCCACAACCCCGCCCCGGCCCAGCAGCAGCAGGCGCCGCAGCCTCAGCAGCAGCACGCTCCACAGCAGCAGACCCCCGCGCCGAGCCCGCACGGATTCTGGTTCTTCGGCACCTGGGTTTCCCTGCCCTGATCTGCGT
>NZ_JBFUGT010000516.1:0-2848 GCF_056402775.1 Rhodococcus sp. P3_B8 | reverse complement strand
GGCTCGGGGTGACCGAGACCAGCACCAGCCCGAGCGCGAACAGGGTGGAGAACACGATGCCGATCGCGGCGTCCTCCTTGACGCGGCTGGTGTCGCGGACCACCCCGATCAGTGCCACGGCAAGGAACCCGAAGATCACCGCGCCGATCGCGAACGGGGCGCCGACGATGTAGGCCAGGACGACGCCGGGCAGGACGGCGTGCGAGACCGCGTCACCCATCAGTGACCAGCCGATCAGAACCAGCCAGCACGACAGCACCGCGCACACCACGGCGGCGATCAGGGTGGTGATCAGCGCGCGGACCATGAAGTCGTAGCGCAGCGGGTCGACGAAGAAGTCGATGACGTCCATTTGTTTCTCAGGTCCTTGTCATGACGTCGAGGCCGAAGGCGGCCGCCAGGTTCTCCGGCTGCAGTACGACCGTCGGGTCGCCGTGCATGAGGACGGTGCGCATCAGCAGGATCGCCTCGTCGGCCAGGGTGGGCAGTGCGTGCAGGTCATGGGTGGAGACCAGGATCGCCGCGCCCGCGGCGGCGAGTTCACGCAGCAGTGCGGTGATGGTGGCTTCGGAGCGTTTGTCGACCCCGGCGAACGGTTCGTCGAGGAGAAGGATGGTGGCGCCCTGTGCGATTCCGCGGGCGACGAAGGTGCGTTTCTTCTGGCCGCCGGACAGTTGCCCGATCTGCCGGTCCGCCAGTTCGGTGAGTTCGACGCGTTCGAGGGCGTGGTCGACGGCCTCGCGGTCAGCTCTGCCGGGCCGCCGGGTCAGCCCCATGTGCCCGTAGCGGCCGGTCATCACCACGTCACGCACCGAGAGGGGGAACGTCCAGTCCACGTCCTCGCTCTGCGGGACGTAGCCCAGCACACCGGTCTTGCGTGCCGCGGCGGGCGCCGTGCCGTTGATGCGGACCGTGCCGGAGTCGGGTTTGACGGTGCCCATGATCGTCTTGAACAGCGTGGACTTTCCGGAACCGTTCATGCCGACGAGGCCACAGACGCGTCCGGGGTGCAGGGCAAGTGAGACCTGGTCGAGCGCAAGGACATCGCCGTAGTGGACGGTGACGTCCTGCACCTCGACGGCCGGCCGGGTGGTCATGATTGCTGCCCGTTCAGTGCGGCGGTGAGGGTGTCGGCGTCGTGCCGGATCAGATCCAGGTACGTCGGCACGGGCCCGTCCGCCTCGGACAGCGAGTCGACGTAGAGGGTGCCACCGAACGCGGCGCCCGTGGCTTCGACGACGCGTTGCATCGGCGCATCCGACACCGTGGATTCGCAGAACACCGCCGGAACCCGATTGTCCTTGACGAACTCGATCGTCGAAGCGATCTGCTGGGGCGTGGCCTGCTGTTCGGCGTTGACCGGCCAGATGTACTTCTCGGTCAGCCCCGCGTCCCGGGCCAGATACGAGAACGCTCCCTCGCACGTGACCAGCGCCCGTTCGTTAACCGGCAATGCTCCCAGCTCGGCGACCAACTCGTCCTGCACCTTCTGCAACTGCGCCTTGTACGCGTCGCCGTTGATGCGATAGTCGGCCGCATGCGCGGAATCGAGCTCGCTGAACGCGGCGACCATGTTGTCGACGTAGATCTGCACGTTCAGTGGTGACATCCAGGCGTGCGGATTCGGTTTGCCCGCGTAGGCGTCCTCGCCGATGGCAATCGGCTCGACGCCGTCGCTGACGACCACGTGCCCGACGTCCACACCGTCGACGAACTGGGCGAACCACGCCTCCAGGTTCATCCCGTTGTCGAGGATCAGGTCGGCCTCGGCTGCCTTCTTGATATCGCCCGGGGTGGGCTCGTATCCATGGATTTCCGCGCCCGCCTTGGTGATCGACTCGACCGTCACGTGCTCACCTCCGACATTCGCGGCGATATCGGCGAGAACGGTGAACGTCGTCAACACCACCGGTTTGTCGCTTTGCGGTCCGTCGCCCGTGCCGCACCCCGACAGCATCAATGCCGCGGCCAGCGCTGTCAGCGCCGCGGCACCGGCTACTGGCCGTCGTCGCGCACCCACCTTGAAGCCCGTTGTTTTCACGGTCGAATCATAATGTTCGGCTCACCGAAACCACAAGGGGGCGGCACCCGCAGTCACGTTGTCGGTCGACGGAAGTCGCCGTTGGAGCCCGCCTGGGACCGCCGTGCCGCGACCGTGTCGGCGGTGGACCCGATCGTGGGCGCGAGCCGCCACAATCCAGCGGCGGCGAGAATGTGCCACAGCGCGTGGCCCTGCAGGATACTGCCCGGCCGGCAGATCGACGTCCGGTCGCCGATGGTGCCGAGCAGCGCGCCGGACACGAGAAGCAGTGCCGCGACGACGGTCGTGCGCCGCAGCTGCGGACGGACGCGGGCGCGTTCCAGACCGAGGCCCACGGCGACCGCGGCGAGTATTGCCTGCACGATCGTGGAGGCCGTCGGGCCGGCCGCCACCGCGGGGATCACCACGACCGGGACGGCAAGCCACCACACCGGCGACAGCCGCCGGCCGAACCGGTCGGAGGCGGCGTCGACGGCGATGAAGGCCAGCAGTGTCGCGATCGGGATGTCGTGTGCGTAGGCCTGCCACGGCGGGTTGGGTCCGTGCGCAACGAGCGACCCGGCGCCGACCGCGACGACAAGCAGGCCGTAGGTCACGGTCGGCGCTCCGTGCGGACGACGCGCGACGACCGCGAGGCCGGCAATCACGAAGGCCAGGCTGGTGACAGCGGCCGCCGGCTGACCGATGAAGCCTGCGTCTCGATACAGCTCGCACGCGTTTGCCAACATGATGGATGGCAGCTCACCTTCCTGTGCGCCGTCGAGCGTTCCTGCGGTGATGCGGATGGCGGGCTGGTCGCTAGGAGTT
>NZ_JBFUGT010000515.1:0-2852 GCF_056402775.1 Rhodococcus sp. P3_B8 | reverse complement strand
CGTACGAGGTCCTCCGCGACATCCCGATGCAGGAGATCGACGTCGAGACACCGCTGGAATCCACCACCGGAAAGGTCATCGACGGTAAGAAGCTGGTCTTCGTCTCCATTCTGCGCGCGGGCACCGGCATCCTGGACGGCATGCTGACAATTGTGCCGGGCGCGCGCGTCGGCCATATCGGTCTCTACCGCGATCCCAAGACCCTCGGAGCTGTGGAGTACTACTTCAAGATGCCCGGCGATCTGCAGGAGCGCGACGTGGTGGTGATCGACCCGATGCTTGCCACCGGCAACTCGGCCGTGGCGGCGGTGGAGCGACTGAAGGAATGCGGCCCCAAGTCCATCAAGTTCGTCTGCCTGCTGACCTGCCCCGAAGGCGTTGCCGCCCTGCACAAGGCGCATCCCGACGTCCCGATCTACACCGCCGCCGTCGACCGCCAACTCGACGAGCACGGCTACATCCTGCCCGGCATCGGGGACGCAGGCGACCGTCTCTTCGGCACCAAGTAGCGGGCCCGGTCTTCACGGGGCAGTGGTTTCCGGCGCTTCGAGTTCGGTGTCCGGGGGTGTGGGGAATCGCAGCGCGAGCGCTGTCTTGATTTCGATGTGACGCAACAGGAAGGCGCGCTCGTCGAGCCGCTTGCGCCGCAGCCAGCCGGTGACCTCGTCGTTGCACTTACTGGCGTTGCACGAGCCGCAGGCCGGGGCGATGTTGTCGAGGGTGTAACGCCCGCCGCGGGACAGCGCCTGCACGCAGTCGCGTTGCAACGGCTTGTCGGTCGCGCCGCAGTATGCGCAGCCACCCCACGCCTCGGTGAGCGCACTCCACTGCTCGGCGGTGAGGTCGTGCTCGACACTCTCCATCCGACGCTTGCGTTTACGGGCGCCCCTGGCCCTGCGACTCCGGTTGACCGCCATCGCCCCAGCGTAGGACTCGGGACGGGTCAACCGGCGACAGGGGGCACGCTCTGTTCGAAGCCGAACACGTTCTCCGGGTCGTAGGTGGCCTTGACCTCGCGCAGCCGCTCGCGGTGCGATCCGTAGTACTCGCGTTCCCAGTCCGACGCGGCGGCGTTGGGCACGTTGACGTAGGCACCGTCGCCGTAGGGGCGCAGCGCCCGCCAGAAGTCGGCCGCCCAGCCCAGTGCCGTGGAGTTCAGGGCGGGGTCGTTCCAGGCGGCGCCCGGCTCGCAGTAGAACAGCGCGTCGCGGTGCGGGAACGCGGACCCACCAGGCGGAGCGTGCCGGACGGCACCGCCGAAGCTCGAGCAGAAGAAATTGCTCGGCGGGCTGGGCGTGTTGGCCATGTAGTGGACGATCAGATCGATCGCCTCATCGGGGAAAGGTTGGGTGACGAACTGCGAGTAGAACTTCCAGAGGAAGACGTCGTTCGGCCCCCTGTCGACGTCGCCGTACACGGACGGCCAGGGGCCCTCCGTCACGGTCACGTCGGGATTGCCGATCGCCAGCAGCGACCGAAGTTGGTCCTCGAGGTCCCGCCGCGCACCGCCGTACATCAGTGCAGACAGCTCGACCGCGGTGGAATCGACCTCCAGCGCGCTGGTCAGCCGGTCGTCGGCGACCGGCGCGTCGCGCTGCCACCCGCGAAGCAGGGCGCCCAGGTGGTCGTGACCGGTCCACCTCGCGACGAGGAATGTGACGTTCGAGAGCTCGTGCAGCCTCAACGTGTAGGACGTCGCAATCCCGAAGTTGCCGCCGCCCCCGCCACGGCACGCCCACAGCAGGTCGGAGTTGTTGTGCTCGGTGGCCTCCACGACCTTCGCCGAGCGCGCGCCGTCGGCCACCACCACCTCCGCGGCAAGCAGGTTGTCGCACGCCATACCCATACTGCGGGTCAGTAGTCCGAAGCCACCCCCGAGAATCACGCCACCGAGACCGACGCCGCCCTCGGAGCCGGTCGGAACGACGAAGCCGTGTTGCCCGAGGGCCGCGACCGTCTCCTGCTGCGTCAGCCCCGTCCCGACCGTCGCCGTGCGCGCCGCTTCGTCGATCACGATGCTCTTCATCCGACTGACGTCGACGACCAGCCCGCCGTCGATCGACGACCAGCCCTCGAGGCTGTGGCGACCGCTGCGGGCACGCAGGGCGATGCCTTCCTCGCGAGCCCAGCGGACCGCGTTGACCACGTCCTGCGTGTCACAGCAGAACACAATCGCCTCGGGATAGCGGGAATGCAGGCGGTTCCAGCCCACCCGCGCCGCCTCGTAGCCGGAATCGCCGGCACGCACGACATCACCGGTGAGCATGGTGGTGGTAGTCAGGGGGTTCATCTCTCGGTCAGTGCGAGAAGACATCGGCGTCTCCCGGCTCGGTGTCCAGTACCTCGCGTTTGAAAATCAACAGGTACGCGAAGTACAACCCGCCCGCGAGGAGCAAGCCGACCGCAATCAGGATCGAGGTCAAAGCACTCGAGGGCGAGACGATCACGAACAGCACGACAGCCGACCACACCAGCGCGCTGATCGCGACCGGCAACTCGAAGCGCCCGAGATCGAACGCACCCGCCTTCCGATCCAGTCGCCTCCGCACCGCAAGGTAGAGGACGATTATCGCGCCGTAGAGAACTGCCGAGATGACCGTCCCCACCGTGAGCAACTCCAGCAGGGCGCCACCCGGCAGCACGGCCATGAGGACGACCCCCACGACGACGATCAGGATGGTCGCCGGAATGGGTGTCTGCGTGCGCGGGTTGACCCGACGCATCAGTCGGTAAGCAGGAAAACGTGCGTCGCGCGACATCGCGAACACCATCCGCGAGCAGGTGGCCAGGGTCACCATCCCGGCGCCGAAGAATGCGAACGCGATCGCGACCAGCAGCGACCTCTCCATGAC
>NZ_JBFUGT010000514.1:0-2858 GCF_056402775.1 Rhodococcus sp. P3_B8 | reverse complement strand
GAAGTGTCCCGGGAGATCAGCCCGATCGCCAAGCCCCGCCAGATCACGATCGTCCCCGAACTCCCCAAGACGAGGTCGGGCAAGATCATGCGACGCCTGCTCAAGGACATCGCCGAAGGCCGCGACCTCGGCGACACCTCCACGCTCGTCGACCCCAAGGTCTTCGACGCCATCCGGGGAGTCAGTTAACGAAATTGAACCGCGCCTGCTATGCGGATGCTGAGCGCCATATCAAATGACCCAGCGAAGCGGTCCAGCAGTAACGCTAGTGCGGCGTGTGCAAATCGACATGACAGTCACCCTGAACTGATGCCAGTTCGTTCTTGCACCTCGCCTCGGCGAGGACGTCCACATTCCAAAGGCCCAGGCCCTGAGTAGATCGTTCAATCAGATGAATTCTCGCGAGAATCGCACATGGCCCCAGCGGCGACGCGCCGCATGGGGCGAGGTCAATCGCACGCGCAAGCATCGGGACCTCGAAGCAGAGCGCCTCATCGAGTTCGCCAGTATGTGGGCACCATACGGCGGGCCGAACGATGAAGAGATCCTCGTTCACTTCGGAATGTCGCGGCTCCGGTTTACCGAGCGCTTATGGCAGGTCATACCCGGAGCGAACTGCGTTCTCGAGGAAATACGCACTTTAGCGAGCGCATACCCCGCACCCCGGAGAGCGGACAATCCGCATCCCGTTCCCTGAGCTGCTCGGCGAGTCACATGGATGGAGCGGGCGGCCGGCGGTCCGACAGATTTCCAGGCAGGCGAATCGGGCGCATTCGGGGTGCGTGCTCGACCGCGACCGCCATCGCGGTGAGCTTGCGCTTGCCGGCCTCCGGATTCCGGCCGGACCGCCCGCAGCGGGAGAGGATCTCGAGCAACGCCGGATGGGTGATGCGGGGGCCAAGAACCCGCTCGAGGGCGGGTGGATGAAGGTGAGCAGGCCGCCGATGCGGTTGCTGGCCCGGGTGGCCTCACCGGCGAGGTCGTCGTCGAATCCGACGAGGACTTCGAGATCGTCGAGCGCCTCGTCGCCGGTGGGCAATGACCACCGGCCGCCTCGCCGAACGCGGCATCACCCCCGCGGTGCACACCGGCAGCATCCTCGCCCCCATCGACCCCGCCGTGGGGTATTCACTTCCGTGGCAGCGAACTTCGTGTTCCACTGCGTCCCCGGAACCTGGCCCGAAAAGGGGCACGCGTTCGGCACTCGCCCGGATCGTCGCCGACGACGGGGTGTTCTTCGGCTCCACCATCCTCGGGACCGGAGTACAGCACAACCTGTTCGGCCGCGCCCTGTGCGCCCTCTACAACGGGCCGATCAAAGCATTCGACAACACCACCGACGACGAGGGCGGGCTGCGCACCGCCCTGTCGGCAGCATTCGAGACCGTCGACATCACCATCATCGGAACCGTGGCCGTCCTCGCCGCCCGCCGCCCGCGCCGCACCACAGCCTCCTAAGCGATCCCGGGCCGATAGATCCGGCGCCCACCGCCGATACTGCCCCTCACGGTCGTGACGTCACATCCCGGTACACGGGACGGTAGAGAAACAGGCTGCCACCGCACGCCGACCGATCTGCGGAACAGTCCGCAGATCAAGACCAGGTTGGAGCACCGGTCGAGGTCAGTGGGTGGCGACCTGTTGCTTGTCGCGGAAGTCACCATAGATCGCCGCATCGACGGATTTTGCAGGGAATAGACTTCGGCTGTCGCACCGGACGGGTCCGCGACATAACAGGACCGCCTGGACTCTGCGACTCGGCGCTCTTGTGGTCGGTCGTTGCCCGGGTTGGTTGCCGCGATGACCCGCCACACCGGCACGGCTGCAGAGGTGGTGTATTGCGCGATTGTTTTGTGGGCGAGAACAGGGTCCACGATGGTCAGGTCAGCGCCGCCAGTCGACCGGCTCGGAGCAGAATTCGTATCGGTCCGTGTGGTTGTCGATCGGGATCACATCGGTTTCGCCGTCCTGGTAGATGACCAGCCAGGAGTCGCGGTTGCCTGACGGTACGGTCATCACGATCTGGGCCCATTGTCCGGTGCGGTAGCCGTGTTTGTAGTTGCGGCGGACAAAGTGTCCGACGCGGTTTCGGGTGAGGCTGGCAGTCATGTGGTCTCCGTGGTGGTGGGGTGGCGCGACACWGTGGGTTGTCGTGTTGTCGTGCCGCGCGTCGACGTAGCTTCTTCGTCGGTGGCTACGGCAAATAGTGGTACGTCGCACCGGCATCGGGTAGGCATCGATGCCGGTGCGACGAGTCAGTGGTGGTCGTCTTCGCCGATTCTGTGGACGTGGATCAGGTTGGTCGAGCCGACGGTGCCCGGAGGTGATCCCGCGACGATGACGACGAGGTCGCCCCGCTGGTACCGGCCCAGGCCGAGGAGCGCGTGGTCGACCTGATGGATCATCTGGTCGGTCGACTCGACGGGGTCGACGAGGAACGTCTCGGTGCCCCAGGTCAGCGCGAGTTGAGCGCGCACTTCCGGGAGCGGGGTGAACGCCAGCAACGGCAGCGGAGTGTGCAGCCGCGCGAGCCGCCGAACCGTGTCCCCGGATTGGGTGAACGCGACGAGCGCCGCCGCACCCAATCGTTCCCCGATGTCCCGCGCCGCGTAGGACAGGACTCCGCCCTTCGTGCGGGGTACGTGCGCCAGCGGCGGAACGTGCGTGGACTTCTCCTCCACCGCGCTGATGATGCGGCCCATGGTGCGGACCGTCTCCATCACGTGCTTCCCGACGGACGTTTCGCCCGACAGCATGACGGCGTCGGCGCCGTCGAGGACGGCATTCGCCACGTCGGACGCCTCGGCGCGGGTGGGCCGTGAGTTCTCGATCATCGACTCCAGCATCTGCGTCGCGAC
>NZ_JBFUGT010000513.1:0-3758 GCF_056402775.1 Rhodococcus sp. P3_B8 | reverse complement strand
AGCCTGGCCGAGCGGACCCTCGCCCAGCTCCTCGACGCGCGGATCAGTTGCAGGGCTTACCTACCGACGCAGGTGCCGCGCGACGTGATCGAGAGGATCCTCGAGCTCGCGCAGCAGACGCCGTCGTGGTGCAACACGCAGCCGTGGCAGGTCGCGATCACCGAGGGGGAGGGGACCGAGCGGTTCCGTTCCGGGCTGGCGGAGTACGTCCGCACCCACCCGCAGGAGTCCGACTTCGAGTGGCCCCGCGAATACGTCGGCGAGCACAAGCAACGCCGCCGGGAGTGCGCCATGCAGCTGTACTCCAGCGTCGGCATCGCGCCCGGCGACCGGGCCGCGTCGGCCGAGCAGACGATGAAGAACTTCGACCTGTTCGGCGCGCCACACGTCGCGATCGTCACCACCCACGAGGCACTCGGCACGTACGGCGCCGTGGACTGCGGCCTGTACGTCGAGACGTTCCTCCTCGCCGCGCAGAGCCTCGGGGTCGCGACCATCCCGCAGGCCGCCGTCGCGGGAAGTTCGCGGTTCATCCACGACTTCTTCTCGCTCGACGAGGACCGCAGGGTCGTCTGCGCGATCTCGTTCGGCTACCCCGACACCGAGAACCCCGTCAACGGATTCCGCACCCACCGGGAACCCGTCGCCAACGTCGCGCAGTGGGTGTCGCAGTAACGTGCTCGACTCCGAAGTGTTCGACCGGGACGCACTGTTCGCCCGCCTCCGCCGCCGTCCCGACGTCGAGGCCCCCAACCTGACGGCCGTCGACGCCGCCGACCGGCTGATCCTCGACGAGGCCGCGGCGGCCCTGTCGGCGGCACCTGCCGGTGCGCTCGCCGTGATCGGCGACCACTACGGTGCGCTCACCCTCGGCGCCGCGGCGACGCACGGCTCCACCGGGATCCGCGTGCACCAGGACCCGCTGACCGGCGAACTGGCGCTCGCCGCCAACGCCGCGACGGTCGGGCTCGCCGACCGCTACCGGGCGTGTGCGCTCGGTGAGGAGCTGCTCGCGGGCGCAACGGTCGTGCTGATGCAGCTGCCGCGGAGCCTCGCCGAACTCACCGAGGTCGCCGAGGCGATCGCCCGCCACGCCGACCCGTCCGTCGTCGTCTACGCGGGCGGACGCAACAAGCACATCTCGACCGCCATGAACGACGTGCTCGGGCGTTCGTTCTCCGACGTCCGCGCGACCCTCGGCAGGCAGAAGTCGCGGGTGCTGATCGCGAGTGGCCCGGTGGAGGTTGCGCAGCAGACATACCCCGTCACCGATCATCTCGCCGAGATCGGGCTGGACGTCGTCTCGTACGGGGCCGCGTTCGCCGGCCCCAAGCTGGACATCGGGACCCGGTACCTCCTCGACTTCCTTCCCCGCGTGAACCCCGGCGCGCGGGCCGCGGTCGACCTCGGCTGCGGAACGGGCATTCTCGCCGTCAGCCTCGCCCGGCTCCTCCCGGAAGTGTCGGTAATCGCCACCGACCAGTCGTCGGCCGCGGTGGCGTCGGCGGCCGCCACCGCCCGCGCCAACGGACTCGACGGACGGGTCAGCACGCTGCGCGACGACGCCATGTCCACCCTCGCCACCGACAGCCAGGACGTCGTCCTGTGCAACCCGCCGTTCCACGTCGGCGCGGCCGTCCACACCGGCGGCGCGTCGAAGATGTTCACCGAAGCCGGGCGGGTGCTCCGGCCCGGCGGAGAGCTGTGGACCGTGTACAACTCGCATCTCGGGTACCGGGGCCGGTTGCAGCGGCTCGTCGGTCCAACGGACGTCGTCGGCCGGAATCCCAAATTCACCGTCACCCGATCGGTGGCCTGACCGCCGCGCCGACCCGTGCCTCGTCTGGCGGGTGTCCCCACGGCACCGGTAGAGTCCGAATTGTCCGACCCGAAAKCGACGAACGGGAACTTGCGGTGGGTGCGGGACGTTCAACGTACAAGAAACCCGGATCCACCCGGCGAGCCACGAGAAGGGATGTGCACGGTGCGCACCACCAGTAACCCGGTGTTCCGCAACCTGCCCAAACAAGAGGGCAGCGGCGGATACGCCTCGTTCGGATCTACGACGGCCGGCGCAGCGCAGGTCACGCAGCAGTTCGGCCAGCCCCAGTACACGCAGGCCGAGCCCTACCGGACGGGCCCCGACTACCGTTCGATGACCATCGACGACGTCGTCACCAAGACGGGTGTCACGCTCGGCGTGCTCACGGTATCGGCGATCATCTCCTACTTCCTGGTGAGCAACGACGCGAACCTCGCGACCCCGCTGGTCATCGGTGGTGGCCTCGTCGGTCTCGTGCTGGTCCTCGTGGCCACGTTCGGCCGCAAGATGGACAACCCGGGCATCGTTCTCGCCTACGCGGTGGCGGAGGGTCTGTTCCTCGGCGCCCTGTCGTTCATGTTCACCGACATCACGTTCGGTGGAGTCGGCGGAGCGGCGCTCATCGCCCAGGCCGTACTCGGCACGTTCGGCGTGTTCTTCGGCATGCTCGTCGTCTACAAGACGGGCGCGATCCGAGTCACACCCCGCCTGACACGGATGATCATCGGCGCCCTCATCGGTGTCGTCGTCCTCGCCCTCGGCAATGTGATCGCCAGCTTCTTCACCGAAGGCGGCCTCGGCCTCCGCGACGGCGGTCCCGTGGCGATCATCTTCAGCCTCGTCTGCATCGGCATCGCCGCATTCAGCTTCCTGCTGGACTTCGACGCCGCCGACCAGCTGATCCGCGCCCAGGCGCCGGAGAAGGCCGCATGGGGCGTCGCATTCGGACTGACCGTCACCCTCGTGTGGCTGTACGTCGAGATCCTGCGACTCCTGAGCTACTTCAACAGCGACTAGCAGTTCCACGAGAAGGCCCCCCAGGGGGGCCTTCTCTGTTGTGCGGGCCCGGTTCGATTACCTCGGAGGTAATCGACGCGCGTACCCCGGCGGAGGAATGTCGTGTGCAGCAACCAGCCACTCGAAGGAGCACGACATGAGCGCGTACGGAATGGCCCACCTCGAGAACGTCGACATGGGTCCGCAGATCGTCGAATACCTCGAACGCATCGACGGCACCCTCCGCCCGTTCTCCGGCAAGTTCATCGTCCACGGCGGACGCCAGGACGTGGTCGAGGGAACGTCCGACGGCGCGTTCATCGTCATCGAGTTCCCCGACCGCGAGCACCTCGAAGGCTGGTACACGTCCGACGCGTACCGGGAGATCCTCCCGCTCCGCGCCGAGCATTCCGACGGACTGGTGGTCATGGCCGACGGCGTCGACGCCGACCACAAGGCCACCGACATCCTCGGGTAGGCGCTTCGCGCCCGTGCGCCTTTGTGGTCGCTACCGCTACCAAAAAGGCGCACGGGCCCGGAGGGCCTAGCTCAGGCGCTCGAGGACCATGGCCATGCCCTGCCCGCCGCCGACGCACATGGTCTCGACGCCGAACGTCTTGTCCTGTTCGCGGAGGTTGTTGAGCAGGGTGTTGGTGATGCGGGCGCCGGTCATGCCGAACGGGTGACCGAGGGCGATGGCGCCGCCGGAGATGTTCAGCTTGTCCTCGTCGATCTTCAGTTCGCGAGCCGATCCGAGAACCTGGACCGCGAACGCCTCGTTGATCTCGAACAGGTCGATGTCGGAGATGGACTTGCCGGCGATGGCGAGGGCCTTCTTGACGGCCTCGATCGGGCCGAGACCCATGATCTCGGGGGACAGTCCGGACACCCCGGTGGACACGATGCGGGCCAGCGGCGTCAGGCCGAGGGCCTTGGCCTT
>NZ_JBFUGT010000512.1:0-2902 GCF_056402775.1 Rhodococcus sp. P3_B8 | reverse complement strand
GTTGTACACCACATGTTCGGTCCCGTGCCACTCCGCCTGGTCACCTCGGCGGTGGCCGGGAACGCGACCGAGCGGGTGCGAGGTCGGCGAATCGGCTCCGGCTGACTGCGATGGCCCGAGCGTAGAATTGCGCGGGTTCGGTCGATCACGCTGGGCCCGGATTTCGGTGAGGCCTTACCGAACTTCTCCGGCCTCGTCGCCGATCTGCTCTGCTCGGTAGTCGGCTCCGAATTGCGACGAGATCGGGAGGATACTTCAGCGATGCGAACCGATGGAGACAGTTGGGACATCGTCAGTAGCGTGGGCCTGACCGCGTTGGGAGTGGCGACATTTCGGGCGTTGGAGACAGTCCGCCCCGACGCGTTGATTCAGGACGACTACGCGCGGTTGTTCGTCGAAGCGGCGGGTGAACCACATTTCACCGGGCTGTTGGCCGACCCGTCGTTACTCGGGGACATGCCGTTCTCGGGCTTCATGGGTGCTCGGACCAGATTCTTCGATGAGTTCTTCTCGTCAGCCACGGGCGCGGGGGTTTCGCAGGCGGTGATCCTCGCGGCCGGGTTGGACGCACGGGCATATCGCTTGGACTGGCCGACCGGCACGACGGTCTTCGAGGTCGACCAACCGCAGGTGCTGGAATTCAAAGAGGATGTCCTCGCCGATCATGGGGCCAGGGCGACGGCTGATCGTCGCCCGGTGGCCGTCGATCTGCGAGACGACTGGCCTGCCGCCCTCGAAGCCGCAGGCTTCGACCCTGGTAAGCCGACCGCGTGGTCGGTGGAGGGCCTGCTGGCTTACCTCCCGGGCGCGGCGCACGACGCGCTGTTCGAGCGGATCGACCAACTGTCCAGCTCCGGCAGCCACCTTGCCGTGGACAACTTCGCGGCGGGAACCGATATGCAACGCTTCGACGCCATCAGAGCGAAGTATTTCGCCGAGAATCCGTTCGGCGACCTCGACATCTCCGAGCTATTCTACGGTGACGAGCGGGCCGATCCGGTGCAGTGGTTGACCGGGCACGGCTGGTCGGTGCGGCGGTCCAATTCGCTCGAGCTGGCGGCCGCCTACGGGCGGCCGGTTCCGGATCTCCCTGAAGAACTTGTCGATCTGTCGAAGCGATCGACGTACCTGACGGCGGTCAAGTAGCCACTGCCCAGCTTGCAGCGATGAACCGCGGGGGCGAGCCATTGCGGTGGACCGCCATCCGCGCGTACATTGGTAGTTGCGGATCGAGAGAGTAATCGGCAACGGTGAAACACTCGAGAAGCAGAGATCCGGCCGAGAATGTGAGAGCATTCCCGGCCGAACCCCTGTCTGGGGCATTTTCCCGCTCACCGACCTGGTGCTTTATCACGCGGTCGGCACGAGTCGCACGCCGGTCTCAGCACCGGTGCTGTGAGCATCACTATTCTCAATCCTGCTCTGCAGCAACGTCATCGACGATCCGCGCCGATGCCGGTCGGGAAGTGGTAGGCGAAGACTTTCGGCGAGTGCGCCACGGCGCCATCCGGTCGAGGAGCCTGTCGTTCAGGACCAGCACATGGAAGAGGACGGCGGACATGTGTGCGGTGAAGGTGAAGAACAGCAGGTAGGCGAATGCAGTGTGAGCTTGTCTCGACAACGCGTAGACGCGGGGATCTGGTGCAAGCAGCGTGGGCAGGTGCAGATGCTGGTAGAGGATGATCGGGTAGCCACCGGCCGAGAGCATGGCCCACCCGGTGAGCGGCTGGATCACGAGCAGCCCGTAGAGCAGGTACTCCGACGCGGTTGCGACCCGGCGCTCGACCGGTCCCATGGAGGCGGGTGGTGCGGGCGTGCGGCACACCAGCCGGTTGCCGATGCGGACGATCACCAGCGCGAGGATTGCGGCGCCCAACGGGACGTGCACCGAGCGCAGCAGGTGGTAGCGGTCGAGGGTCGTCACCATGACGGCGCCGATGAGCAGTTGTGCGATCACCATGACCGCCATCGCCCAATGCAGCACCCGGACGGTCGCCGCGAACCGGAGTGGGCGGTCGGTCGGGTCAGCGGTCATCGCGCACCCCATCCACGTCAACGAGCGCCGGTGTTTTCGGCTCCCCGGACCGGCGGGTGAACGATTCGGTGTAGACCGCGGACCGGGCGCTGAGCAGGGGATCGTCCGAGGGTGCAATGCCCGTTGGGAGAATGAGCGGGTCGAAGTTGAGGTCCCGCGCGTTGTGCGGCGCTTCGGTCCGGACCGCCTCGATGGTCACGGTGCCGACATCGAGGACCTGCCGGGTCGGCGGCCACGGCCGGGTGGCGTCGTCGGTCCGATCGCCTGGTTGACCGATCGTGAGCAACATCCGCCACCGCAGCGGCCCACGCGAGACTGCCGCGGTGAGGGCGTCGAAGAGGTGATCGCGCCCCGGCAGCGGYGGCAGGCCGGGGGAGCGGACCGGTTGCGCGGGGACCAGTGTCCACCGCACCGCAACCGTGACTCCGGTGTCGTTGGTGCAATGGAAGGCATTGAGACCGTAGAAGGTGCTGTTGTCGAACCCGGAGGTCGGTGGATGCTGTCGGATGAGGTTCATCGCCGCCGCGGTCTCGGGATGGCGGGAAAGAAACGCCGCCATGCGATCCGGATCGGGCTTGCCGGTGGCCGGGTCCGTTTTCGATGCGAGCAACCGCTCGTAGAAGCCGTCTGGTGTCCGGTCGGGGAACACCGGGGTGTTGATCATCGCGGTGCGCCACTGCTCGCCATCGGGGAGGTCGAACGCCAACCCCAGCCCGCGGACCGTGGCGTCGGCGTCCGGAG
The DNA here is from genome assembly GCF_056402775.1 of Rhodococcus sp. P3_B8. Taxonomy (NCBI): domain Bacteria; kingdom Bacillati; phylum Actinomycetota; class Actinomycetes; order Mycobacteriales; family Nocardiaceae; genus Rhodococcus; species Rhodococcus sp. P3_B8. The sequence continues at coordinate 126 of NZ_JBFUGT010000512.1, read as the reverse complement.
TGGACGGATTCCCGCCCGAGAGTGAGAACCGGCCGGTCACCGGCATCCGGCCGGCCCGGAAAACGYTGGCCGTGGAAACTCCGGACCCGGCACCGGTGGCGGTGAAGTATCCGGTCGCGCTGACTC
>NZ_JBFUGT010000511.1:0-2920 GCF_056402775.1 Rhodococcus sp. P3_B8 | reverse complement strand
GTGGCGAACAGTCCGTCGCCGAGTTCCGCGGCGATCCCGACGGCCTCCGCGCCGCCGGCCGCGACGGCGATCGTGGGCGGCACGTCGGGGAGATCGAACACGCGGGCGTCGTCGAGAGTGAGGTGTTTGCCCTCGTACGAGTGGTAGCCGCCCGACCACAGCAGGCGGATGATGTCGATCGCCTCACGGAGCATCTGGTGCCGGATGGTCACCGACGGCCAACCGCCACCGACGACATGTTCGTTCAGCCGTTCCCCCGAACCGAGTCCCAGGGTGAACCGGCCCTCGCTGAGGACGGCGGTCGTGGCCGCGGCCTGCGCGATGATCGCGGGGTGATATCGGACGAACGGGCAGGTGACGCCGGTCGCCAGACCGATCCGGTCGGTCCGTGCCGCGGCGGCCGCGAGCATCGACCACACGAATCCCGAATGGCCGTGGCTGTAGAGCCAGGGGTGATAGTGATCGCTCACCTCGACGAAGTCGAAGCCGGCCCGTTCGGCCTCCACCGCCTGCCGCACGATCTCCCGCGGATCGAACGTCTCGGCCATCAGCTTGAACCCCACCTGCATGTCGTCGTCCCTTTCCTCGAGTTCTGCGAAGGTTTCCCGGATTCGGGCGCGCTCACACAAGGCGACCCAGCGACACCGGCCAGACCGGCGCCCACAGCACCAGCACACCGATCGCGATTCCCGCCAGCACCAGCCGCGGTCCGCGTCTGCGCAGCGTCACACCGAGCGCCGCGACGGCACCGAGCACGATCGCCGCACCGGCGGGCCCGGAGGGCACCGCAACCGAGGCTCCGGGAATCCGCGCGCCCCGCTCGGCGACGGTGACGAGCCACCACAGCGGCCACTGGGTCACGCGCACCACCACTTCCGCGACGGGAACACTGACCCCCGCGATCAGCGCGGTGATCGCTCCGGCCACGGTGATCACGCCGACCACGGGGGCGACCAGGATGTTCGCGCAGACGGACACCAGGCTCACCGTCCCGGCCATCGCGGCGACGATCGGAGCGGTGACGGCGAAGGCGGCGACGGACACCGCCACCGTCTCGGCCACCGCCCGCGGCCAGCCGCGGCCCACCAGCATGTCGACCCAGACCGGCGCGATCACGATCAATCCTGCGGTGGCGGTCGCCGAGAGAACGAAGCCGAAGTTCACCGCCAACTCCGGTGACCACGCCAGCAGGGCGATGACCCCGGCCGCGAGCGCGGGCATCGCCTGTTTCCGCCGTCCGGTCACGAGCGCCAGCAGGGCGACCGAGCCCATCGCCGCGGCGCGCAGCACACTGGGTGACGGTCGCGCGATCACCACGAATGCGATCAGGGCCGCGGCGGCCAGCGCCGCACCCGCGCGGGGACCGAGCCCCACCGCTCGGACCAGGAGCAGCACCGCTCCCAGCAGGATGCTGACGTTCGCCCCGGACACCGCCGTGAGATGCGTCAACCCGGTCGCGGTGAAGTCGTCCTTCACCTCCCGGGACAGCGCGGAGGTGTCGCCGACCACCAGCCCCGGCAGCAGTCCTGCCTCGTCGGCAGGCAGGACGGCGGCGGCAGCGGCGAACCGCGCACGCAGGGCGCCGGCCCACCGCTGATGCGGGGGCGCGGGACCGACGTCCGCGGGCGGTCCGGACACCCGGACCGTGGCCAGGCTCAGATCCCGGTGCCGCGGAGGGCTCGCCTGCCCGCGCAGGACCACGTCCTGCCCCGGCAGCAGTCCGAGCCACCCCTCCGCCGGGGCGAGGACGACCACCGCACCGCCCGAGTGGATCGTCTCGGTGGCCCGGCGGATCTCGACGACGTTCGCGTTCACGAGGACGTGCCGTCCGAAGCCGGCGATCTCCCGGGGATCGTCGACGAGGGTGACGACGAGCGTCACCCACGTCTCGTTCCGGGCGAGTTCGGTCATCGGGTGCCGCTCCACGGCCTGAACCCGCCAGGCCACCCCCGCGGCGCAGCAGGACCCGAACAGCAGGACCGCCAACGTCGCGGCCGTCCACCGGCCCGGTCCCCGCAGGGCGCGTCCCGCGGCGAGGAGAACTGCCGCTCCCGACAGGGTCGCCACGAGCACCCATGCCGCCCGGGAGCCTCCGAGGATGCCGATCAGCGTTGCCGCCCAGCACATCCCGGCGAACGGCAGTAGCCGCAAATCGAGAAGACGCGGTTCGTCGTCGGGCATCACAGGGTGACCTGGCCGCGCAGTTTCTCCAGCCGCACCGGCCCTATCCCGTCCACCTCCCCCAGTTGCGAGATGTCGGTGAACGTGCCGTTGGTCGTGCGCCACGAGACGATCGCCGCCGCCGTGACGGGCCCGACACCGGGAAGTGCGTCGAGCTCCGTCTCGGTCGCCGTGTTGAGGTTCACGAGCCCTCCGCCCGTGGCGGCCGCTGCGCCTGCGGTCCCCGGCGATCCCGCGGCGGCGCCGCCCACCGCGCTCGGTGGCGCCTGGGTGGTCGCGGCACCCACCAGCACCTGGTCGCCGTCCGAAAGTCGTTGAGCCAGATTCAATCCGAGGGTGTCACCGCCGTCGCGCACTCCCCCGGCAGCAGCGAGGGCATCCGCGACCCGGGAGCCCGGCGGTAGCCGGACGAGACCGGCCGACGCCACCAGTCCCACGACGCTGACGACGATCTCCTCCGCCGGCGCGGGTGCCGACGCCGCCGGGGCGGGAGCCGTCGTCACCGGCGCCGGAGTCAGGGAATGCACCCCGGCGGCGGGTAACGACGGAACGGCCTGTGTCTCCGGCCGATCGCTGCGCACTCCCAGCACAGCGGCCGTCGCCACGACGATCCCCACCACGACGAGCACCAGCGCCCCGGAACGCCCGGGATCGAATCGTGCGTCCCGCCACCGGTCCGGCAGCGAGAATCCACCCCGGCGTTCGGCGGACCACGTCGTGTCGCCGTCGAGGACGGTCC
>NZ_JBFUGT010000510.1:0-2929 GCF_056402775.1 Rhodococcus sp. P3_B8 | reverse complement strand
GTACGCCGCTGCGCACACTGCTGCAGGGGTGGAGTGATAGCGATCAGCGACGACACGAAGCGCATCCACGATCAGTTGGCGGGCTCGATCGGAAAATTTCTCGAACGTCATTGACACTCCTTCGCGGACTGCATCCCGTGACTGATGGGAGTGGGTTCACTGGATCGGTCAATGTGTGGAGAGGTGGCAGGTTCCCGGGCGGCCCCGTCCCTGTCTGCGCCGCGTTCGGGTGTGTTGTGTTGTGCTGATGGCGGTTAGCTGCCGAAGATGGTGCCGAGATCGTCGACGTCGGGGGCGTCGCCGGCGGCAGGGGGCGCGGGATCCTCGCCGGCGACGGCAACGGTGACGACCGTGGAGGCTTGTTGGACGGTGAACTCCGTGCCGGGCCATTGTGCCAGGTAGTCCTCGATTCCGGGGTAGTCGGAGATCCACATGGCCGGGTCGGTATCGGTGCGCGAGCAAGAGGCCAGTGCGACGTAGGAGCCGTCCGGAACGTCCATCACCGACTGGGTTGTCGTCCCCGGTTGAACCTCGCCTGTCTCGTACAGTGATTGACCGGCGCTGAGGACGTCGCGGACGGGTGGCAGCACCCTGTCGGGGGCAGGTGCGAGAGAAGTTCCGCAGCCGATGATGGTGCCGCTGTTGTTGGTGATGGTGTTGGTGACGGTCGATCCGTCAACGGTGAAGGCGAAGATGACGTCGGTGGTTTCGGCCGCTGATGCCGGCGCGGCCGCTGCGACTGCCAGTGGGATGGTGGCCGCGGCAAGGAGGGTGGTACGGGCACTCATGGGCATGCGGTGTCCTATTCGTCGGTGTGATGAGTAGTGATGTGTGCATCCTGCAGCAGAAACCGACCGACTGGCATTGTTTCCGTGAGTTTGGTGAACCGGTGGACTTCGTTGTTGTCGACGGTCACCGCCCGGTTGTGCTGGCGACATCAATGTCTCATTGGCTCTGCGTAATTCGGAATTGCCGATGGTGCTGGAATCAGGACGGACCGCGGGACGCATTAATGGGTCACCCGGTGCGGATTTCCTGGAGACTGTTCAGTCATGACCGATCAACTGCACGCCGACCTCATAGAACGTCTGGGTCGGGCTGTCGCCCGTGCCGCGATGGATGGTGACCCCCTGTTCGGCACCGTCGAGGTCACCATCGCCGAGCTGACTGAGCTGCTCGAACGCCGAATCCCTCCCGGTGAATGACCGGGGGAGATCTGGTCTGGGCTGACGCGCGTTCGTCGCGCATACACTAGGGCGATGACCGATTCGTCAGCGCCGGTGGCTCCGTTCKGGCGCGTTCTTACAGCGATGGCTACGGCGTTCACCGTGGATGGCGAGATCGATGAGGAGGCGACTGCTCGGATCGCCCTACATCTGGTCGATCATGGGCACGACGGCCTTGTCGTCTCGGGGACGACCGGTGAGGCGGCCACTACTACCACCGCGGAGGACGGTCGGATCTTGCAAGTGGTCAAGGATGCGGTGGGCGACCGCGCAAAAATCGTTGCCGGAGTAGGAACGAACGACACACGGCACACACTGGAATTGGCGAGGCAGGCTGTCATGCACGGGGCTGACGGGCTGCTGCTGGTGACGCCGTATTACAACAAGCCGAGCCAGGGCGGTGTACTGCAGCACTTTCGGTACGTCGTGGAGGCAGTCGATGCTCCTGTCATGGTCTACGACATTCCCGGCCGGGCCGGTACCAAGCTGGCGCCGTCGACGTTCGAGACGATGGCGGAGTGGCCGTCCGTGGTGGCGGTGAAGGATGCCGCTGGAGATCCCACTCAGGCGATCATGTTGCGCGAATTGGGCTATGCGGTCTACTCGGGAGACGACAGCCTCACGCTGGGTTTCCTGGCGTATGGGGCGTGCGGGGTCGTCTCGGTTCTCGGTCACGTGGCAGGTGACGAGATCCGCACGATGATCGACGCCTTCTTCTCGGGGGAGGTCGAAACCGCACGGGAGATCAATGCCCGCCTGCAGCCGGCGTTGCGTGCGGTCATGGGTGTCCCCAATTACGGCGCGACGACGGTCAAGGGGGCACTGCAGTTGCTCGGTGTGCTGCAGAACAGAACCGTGCGGTCCCCGCTCCTTGCCCTCGACGACGGCGAGTACGAGGCGTTGCGGACGGGGCTGCTCGCTTCGGGTTTGCTGCACTGACCGAGCAGTGCACGGGGTCGCCGTGGTTGTCAGGTGCCGGAGGCGGCACGGGTGGCGACTGGTTGTCTGAGGATGGTGCGTTGCTTCTCGGGCGCGATCCTGCGGAAGTCGTTGAGGTAAATCTCGTGGTGCTTGCCGGACACACGTAGTCCGTTGCTGGGGATGAAATCGTCATGCAGTTGTGCGAGCACGGCTGCTTCGTCGTCGAAGGAGCCGGCGTGCAGTGTCTGCACACACCGCCCTTCGCTCAGATCCGCGAGTCGGACGTCGTCGAGGCGTACCGGGCGGTTCTTGGCACCGGCCTGGTCGACCGCGGTGGCAAACATGGCCTGGTCGACCCACTTCGGGGTCATGATCATCATCGTCCAGTCCCATCGCGACTTGTCTCGCACCGTGGTGAAGGAGTCCATGTCATCGGCCCACCACAAGCCCTCCAGCGGAGGAACGACATAGTCGCGGCCGAGGTCACGCTTGCTGGCGAACTTCAGCTTGTATGCGAGGGGGTAGAGAGCTTCGACGGCGTCGCTGAATGCCGGTGAGGTGTTGGGGTCGCCGTGACCGTCGATCATGAGGTATTGCAGGTCGGGCACATCCACGATCCGGAACTCGCCTCGGGGGGACTGGTAGGCGGCGAGGGTCTTCTTGAAGTCGGTCTTGTCCGTCATCGGGCACCTGGACTCGCGTAGCGAGCCACCACCTTTCTGCCTCCAAGAGGCTCGACGAAGAGAAGAACACCTCACGCGCCGAGCTGCGAGGGTGTGCGG
>NZ_JBFUGT010000509.1:0-2954 GCF_056402775.1 Rhodococcus sp. P3_B8 | reverse complement strand
CGTCGCGGTCGAGGTCGTCGGGTTTGCCGGTGTCGATCTGGCAGAAGTCGCAGCGGCGGGTGCATTGTTCACCGCCGATGAGGAAGGTCGCCTCGCGGTCTTCCCAGCATTCGTAGATGTTGGGGCAGCCGGCTTCTTCGCAGACGGTGTGCAAACCCTCGCGCTTGACGAGGCTCTTGAGCTCGGAGTATTCCGGGCCCATCTTCGCTCTCGTCTTGATCCAGTTCGGTTTGCGTTCGATCGGAGTCTCCGCATTTCGGATCTCGAGGCGGAGCAATTTGCGTCCTTCTGGGGCCACAGTCACGCGGTCGATGGTACGCCCGGCCCGTCGCACCCGGCGGGCCGGGGAGCGGTCGTCAACCGTACTGAACAGTAGTGAAGGTGGGCGCGGAGGACGTCGGGCCGGCGGCGGCGGAGTCGAACGTCACCCGCTCGATGTCGTGTTCGGTCACCGGAAGTTCGCCGTCGAGCGCGGCGACGACAGCCGCCGTGACTGCGGGCGTGACCTCCTCGACCGTGACGTCGCGGCCCAGTTCCCGCGACAGCGACGTGACCCCGGCGTCGCGGATACCGCACGGGATGATCGCGTCGAACCCCGTGAGAACGGAATTGCAGTTGAGCGAGAAGCCGTGCAGTGCGACACCACGCTGTACCCGCACCCCGATGGCCGCCACCTTGCGCTCGGGCAGCCACTGTCCGTTGTCGAGGGACGCAGGCAGCCACACACCGGAGCGACCGTCCACCCGGCCGCAGTCGATGCCGAGGTCGGTGCACACGGTGATCAGCGCCTGCTCGAGCCGTCGTACGTACCGCACGACGTCGACCGGTTCGGCCAGCTTGACGATCGGGTAGCCCACCAGCTGTCCCGGACCGTGCCAGGTGATCTTCCCGCCGCGGTCGACGTCGATGACGGGAGTGCCGTCGGTCGGACGGTCCTCGGGTTCGGTCCGGCGCCCCGCGGTGTAGACGGCCGGGTGTTCGAGCAGGAGCAGCGTGTCGGTGCCCGCGTTCTCGGCGCGTTCGGCCGCCAACTCGCGCTGTCGATCCCAGGCGTCGACGTACCCGATCGTGCCGAGGTGTTCGACGGAAATCGGGGAGGGGCTGAAACGGGCGGATTGTGTCGCGCTGCTCATGCGCTAGAGGTTACGCCGGGGCCGCCGAGGCACCACCACGACCTGGGTTCACCGCATGAGGGCGGCGTCGAGCCCTTCCCCGATGGTGTTGTGCCGGAACCGGAATCCCGCATTCTCGAGCACCGTGGGTATCGCGCGCTGTCCGGCCAGAACGCCTTCCTGCGCGAACTCTCCGACCAGCGCGCTGAGCGCGAACCCGGGAACGATCCACGGCGCGGGGCGACGCAGCGTCCGCGCGACGGCGCCGTTGAACTGGGCGTTGGTGACGGGCGCCGGGCCGGTGACGTTCACGGGTCCGGCGACGTCGTCGCGGGCGAGGACGAACTTGATCGCATCGACCTCGTCCTCCAACGAGATCCACGACAGGTACTGGCGGCCGTTGCCGAGCCGGCCGCCGAGCCCGAACGAGTACAGGGTCTTCAGCCTGCCGAGCAGGCCGCCGTGGGGGGAGAGGACGATGCCGCTCCGCAGCAGAACCGTCCGGATCTTCGAGGTGCGGGCGGGGGCGGTCGCGGCCTCCCAGTCGCGGCAGGTGTCCGCGAGGAAACCTGTCCCGGAGGGCGAGGTCTCGTCGACGACCCGGTCGCCGGTGTCGCCGTAGTAGCCGACCGCGCTCGCATTCACGAACACGGGCACCCCGGCCTCGGCGACACCCTCGGCCAGGACGTCGGTGGCGGCGATGCGGCTGTCCCGGATCAGTTGCTTGTACGCCCCGGTCCAGCGTTTGTCGCCGACCCCGACGCCGCACAGATTCACGACCGCGTCGGCGTCCGCGAGGATCCCCGTGTCGATCCGGTCCTTCTGCGGATCCCAGCGCGACTCGTCGGGACCCGCGGACGACCGGCGGACGAGGCGGACGACGTCGTGACCGTCGCCGCGGAGAGACGAGACGAGAGCGGTGCCAATCAGCCCGGAGGAACCGGCGATGACCACTCGCATGTGCAACAGCCTCCTTCACAGCGCAGGGGCACCATCCCTGCTGGAAATGGTGCCCCTGCGAAACTACGTTCGGCTCGAAGTCCGGTGACGATCAGAGGCCGAGGTCGGCCTCGAACGCTCCCTGCTCCAGACGCTGCTTGATGGTGGTCAAGAAGCGGCCGGCGTCGGCACCGTCGACGAGGCGGTGATCGTAGGTGAGCGGCAGGTAGCACATCGAGCGGACGCCGATGCTTTCACTGCCGGACTCGTCGGTCACGACCACGGGACGCTTGACGATCGCACCGGTTCCGAGCATCGCGGCCTGCGGGGGCACGAGGATCGGGGTGTCGAACAGGGCGCCCTGGCTGCCGATGTTCGTGATCGTGAACGTGCCACCCGACAGCTCGTCCGGCTTGAGCCCACCGGAGCGGGCGCGCTTGGCGATGTCCGCGATGGCGCGGGCCAGTCCGGCCAGCGACAGGTCGCCGGCGTTGTGGATCACGGGGGACAGCAGGCCCTGGTCGGTGTCGACCGCGATGCCCAGGTGCTCGGCGTCGTAGTAGGTGATCTGCTTGTTCGCCTCGTCGTAGCTGGCGTTGATGTTCGGGTGCGACTTCAGCGCCTCGACGACGGCCTTCGCGAAGAACGGGAGGAACGTGAGCTTGACGCCCTCGCGCTCGAGGAAGGTGTTCTTGGCCTGCGCGCGCAGGGCCGCGATCTTGGTGACGTCGACCTCGAAGGTCTGGGTGAGCTGCGCCGTGGACTGCAGCGACTCCCGCGTCTTCGTGGCGGTGATCTGGCGAATCCGGTTGGCCTTCTGCGTGGTTCCGCGCAGGTGCGCCAGTTCGGGGCGGACCCCGGCGGAGGCGGCTGCGGGAGCAGCGGCGGCGGCCGGTGCGGCAG
>NZ_JBFUGT010000508.1:0-2982 GCF_056402775.1 Rhodococcus sp. P3_B8 | reverse complement strand
CCACCACGTAGGCGCCCACAGCGAGTAGCGCCAGAGCAACTGCGCGGATCATCCTGAACACGTTGTCTCGCTTCGGTCGAAGGGGCGGTGTGTCACGGGTGTAGCCGTCAGACCGTAGACGAGGGCACCGACAGCTACGGTGGAGCCATGACTGCTGCAGGGGACAKCTTCGAACTCGACCGACTCCGCGAGGCTGCCCAAGCCCGGCTCGAGAAGGGGGTGGGAGATGGAAAGCTCACATTGGAGGAGTATTCGGAGCATGCCGCGATCGTCTGGTCACGCGACGCCGACGTCGAGCGTCTTCGGCGGCTGGTTCCCGTCGAGGCTCCGACGGCACCGGTGTCGCGACCTCAATCCACCATCGTCGGAATCTTCGGCGACACCAAGCGTTCCGGCCGCTGGTCGCTCGCCGTGAAGACACTGGCCCTGCTCGTGTTCGGGGACGTGAAGCTCGACCTCCGGTCGGCCGTGATCGGCGCCCGCACGTCGACGATCACACTCGTCACACTGTTCGGTGACAGCACCGTCACCGTTCCGGAGGGCGTGCATGTCGAGGTGGGTGGTTTCGACCTCTTCGGCGACCGCGAACTCGACGCCGGTGCACAGGATCCCGGGCCCGGAGCCCCGACGATCCGCATCGTGTCGTACTCGCTGTTCGGTGACCTGCGGGTCCGCACCCGCTAGTCGCGGCCGAGGCGCTCCAGCAACGCCGACTTGATCGCCGGACGTCCCGCCGCGACGAGCGTGAAGGTGGCTTCACGCATCAGACGTTCGGCGGTGTTCCCGGCGAGCAGTGACGAGCTGCCCTTCGCTGTGACGAGGGCGGTGGCGGTGCGGATGGCGAGTTCCGAAGCGCGGGCCCGTGCTTCGGCGATCTCCGCCCGGCCTTCGAGGGCGGCGTTGAGGTCGAGTCGTGCCCGGGCGGCCTGCTCTTCGAACGGGTCGGCGTCGACGCCGAGAGCCTCCAGTTCGCTGATCGCCCGCCGGGTGATCCCCATAGCCATGCACCCGTTGATCCACGACCCGAACAGCTGGCTTTTCGCGAAATCCTCGGGGGAGACGACGGCACTCACCAGATCGCGTGGCACGGCGAGCCCGTCGAATTTTAACCGGACCGTGTTGGACCCGCGGGCCGCGATCAGCGGGAGTTCCTCGGCGGTGAGTCCCCGAAGTGGTTGTGCGGGAATGATGACGTGCACGATGGAGTCGTCGAATTCGTCGCGCGCCGACACCTGAAGCAGATCGACGATGCCCCAGCCGGTGACGAACGGCGACACCCCGTCGAGCACGTAGCCGTCGTCGACGCTGCGTGCCCACAGCGTGGGCGGGACGGGAATCGCGCCGGCCAGGGCGACACCGGCCCGCACGGTGCCGTCGACGAGTCCGTCGAGATAGCGATCCTGCAGGGCAGTGTTCGGGGACGCGGCGAGACCGGCGACGACGCCGTGATGCTGCATCCACGTGAACGCCGTCGCGAGGCAACCACCGCACAACGTCTCCATCACGTCGACCAGCACCGACGGTGTCACACCTTCTTCGCCCGGTGCCGCGAGTCCGTAGAAGCCGTCGGCGGCGAGAGTCTCGAAGTGACTGTCGGGAATCTCGCCGTCGGCATCGACGCTGTCGGCCACCGGGAACAACACGTTCTCGGCAATCTCACGCGCCATCTCGGTCCAGTTGCTCACGCCCCGAGAGTAGCCGGTCGACGCCGCCGATCAGGTGAACTCCACCCCCTGCGCGAGCGGGAGTCGATCGGAGTAGTTGACGGTGTTCGTCGCGCGACGCATGTACGCCTTCCATGCGTCGGATCCGGACTCGCGTCCGCCGCCCGTCTCCTTCTCGCCGCCGAACGCCCCGCCGATCTCCGCACCCGACGTGCCGATGTTGACGTTCGCGATGCCGCAGTCGGAACCGTCTGCCGCAAGGAATCTCTCGGCCTCTCGCTGATCGGTGGTGAAGATCGACGACGAGAGGCCTTGGGGCACTTCGTTGTGCAACGCGATCGCCTGATCGAAGTCGTCGTAGGTGAGGACGTAGAGGATCGGTGCGAACGTTTCCTCCTGCACCACCGACGTCTGCGCGGGCATCCGGACGAGGGCGGGCGAGACGTAGTAGGCGGAGTCGCTACCTCCGCTGCGTTCGCCGCCGCAGACGACGGTCCCGCCGTCGGCGCGGGCCTTGTCCAACGCGGTCTGCATGGCCTCGAACGCGGAGCCGTTCACCAGCGGACCGACGAGGACGCCGTCGTCGAACGGATTCCCGACCTTCAACTGGCCGTACGCCGAAGAGATGCGCTGCACCAGTTCGTCGGCGACGGACGAGTGCACGATCAGCCGGCGCAGTGACGTGCAGCGCTGGCCCGCGGTGCCCGCGGCGGAGAAGACGATTCCCCGCACGGCAAGGTCGAGATCGGCGGACGGTGCCACCACCGCTGCGTTGTTGCCACCCAGTTCGAGCAGGCATTTGCCGAACCGCGCGGCGACGCGCGGACCCACGGCGCGACCCATCCGCACCGACCCGGTGGCGCTGACCAGAGCCACGCGTGCGTCGTCGACGAGACGCTCACCGACGTCCCCCGCGCCCTGGACCAGGGCATGGATCCCCGCGGGTGCACCGACGTCGCGGGCGGCGCGCGCCAGCAGTGCATCGCACGCGATTGCGGTGAGCGGAGTCCGGTCCGACGGCTTCCACACCACCGTGTCGCCGCAGACCAGCGCGACGGCGGTGTTCCACGACCACACGGCCACGGGGAAGTTGAATGCGGAGATCACCCCGACGACTCCCAGCGGGTGCCACGTCTCCATCAGCCGGTGTCCCGGACGTTCCGACGCCATCGTCCTGCCGTACAACTGGCGTGACAGACCGACCGCGAATTCGCAGATGTCGATCATCTCCTGCACTTCGCCCTGCGCCTCGGACGGAATCTTGCCCGCCTCGAGGGTGACGAGTTCCGCCAGATCCGTCTTGTGTTCCGTGAGAAGC
>NZ_JBFUGT010000507.1:0-3026 GCF_056402775.1 Rhodococcus sp. P3_B8 | reverse complement strand
GGGCGGCAGGGCGAGTGGGGGAACCCGGCCCGGGTCGGTGGCGATGAGCGCGCCCTCCCTCGCGTTCCACTTCGACAGGAGGGCGGCCGACGGCGCGGTGCCCATCAGTCCGGGGTGGACGATGCCGGTGAACGAGACGTGCGGGACGTGCCGCGACGTGGCGGTCTGACCGGAAAAATCCCAGACGGCCTTGTAGGCGTCGGGGAACTGCTCGGTGAGGAATCCGCCGCCGTTGTGGCGGGAGAAGATCCCGGTGTACCCCCAGCCCTGGCCTGCCAGCGGGCCGGAATCCTCCTGGGGGATGGGTCCGACGTCCAGGATGTCGACGATCAGCAGGTCGCCGGGCTTCGCGCCCTCCACGGCGAACGGCCCGGACAATGTGTGGACCGTGGTGAGGGGAGCGTTCAGGATGTCGTCGGCTGAGTCGTCGTTGTGGATGGCGCCGTCGAACCATTCGCGGCAGTGGACGCGGAAGGAGTCGCCCGGTTTCACCGTGACCGCGGCCGGGATGTCCGGGTGCCAGCGGTTGTGGCCGACGATCGCCTGATCGGTGAACTTTTTCGAGGAATCGAGCGGAAACAGCAGTTCGGGCATGTGCGCTCCTTCGGTGGCCGGTCAGGGACGAGGAAGTCGGCGGTGCAGCGGATTGCTCGTGACGGGTGAACGCCCGGCCGTGGTCCGGGGCGGCGGACCGGTGACGACGTCCGGTTCGTGAGCCGACCTCTTCGTGCTGTCGAGGAGGTTCATCGCGGACGACGATCCGTGTCCGAGTCGCGGTGAGGACACGCGCCGGACGGCGTCGCGGTCGCACCGCGGGCAGCGTGTGGTGCCGGGTACGTCGGCCATCGGGAACGACTGCTCGAACGGGCCGCAGTCGGCGGCACATCGGAATTCGTACAGCGGCATCGTGGTGCCCTTCGCCGGAGGAGACCATTCGAGGTCACGGTAACCGACCCGATTGGTGATTGCAGTCACAACGGGCGGGTCGACGGCTGTGCCGCGGTGGGAAGGCGAGGGTCGCACGGGCGGAAATATCTGTGTACGGCGAGTTGCGTGCATTTGGTTCACCACCTGCGGCTTTTTGCTACTGGCGAGTATCTTTCCTCTCCGATCGGGCAGGTGTGGCGCCGAACTTTCTTAACAGTCTTTGCAAGGTGTTGTGAAAAGCTAGCCAAGATTGGCATTAGCAACAGGTAGACGGCACTTTTTGCTTGTGTCATTCTCGGTAAGTACATACGAAGGGCCTGGCAAGGATGTGAAGCAGTACATCCGTACCGGACCAGCAGATCGAAGAGAGTGGAGTCTTGATGTCGACCACCGGCACCCCGAAGACCGCAGCTGAAATCCAGCAGGATTGGGACACCAACCCGCGCTGGAAGGGAGTAACCCGCAACTACACGGCGGAGCAGGTCGCCAAGCTCCAGGGCACCGTTGTCGAGGAAGCCACCCTCGCCCGCCGTGGTTCCGAGATCCTCTGGGACCTCGTGAACAACGAGGACTACATCAACTCGCTGGGTGCCCTCACGGGTAACCAGGCCGTGCAGCAGGTCCGCGCGGGCCTCAAGGCCATCTACCTGTCCGGCTGGCAGGTCGCCGGCGACGCGAACCTCTCGGGTCACACCTACCCGGACCAGAGTCTCTACCCGGCCAACTCGGTGCCGCAGGTCGTGCGCCGCATCAACAACGCGCTGCTGCGCGCCGACGAGATCGCCAAGGTCGAGGGCGACACCTCCGTCGACAACTGGCTCGCCCCGATCGTCGCCGACGGCGAGGCCGGCTTCGGTGGCGCTCTGAACGTCTACGAGCTGCAGAAGGCCATGATCGCGTCCGGCGTCGCCGGTTCGCACTGGGAAGACCAGCTCGCGTCGGAGAAGAAGTGCGGCCACCTCGGTGGCAAGGTCCTCATCCCCACGCAGCAGCACATCCGCACCCTGACCTCGGCGCGACTCGCGGCCGACGTGGCCGACGTTCCGACGGTCGTCATCGCGCGCACCGACGCCGAGGCCGCCACCCTGATCACCTCCGATGTCGACGAGCGCGACCGCGAGTTCCTCGACGGCACTCGCACCGCCGAGGGCTTCTACGGTGTGAAGAACGGCATCGAGCCCTGCATCGCTCGCGCCAAGGCCTACGCGCCGTACTCCGACCTCATCTGGATGGAGACCGGCGTGCCGGACCTCGAGGTCGCCAAGAAGTTCGCCGAGTCCGTTCGCAGCGAGTTCCCGGACCAGCTGCTCGCCTACAACTGCTCGCCGTCCTTCAACTGGAAGGCGCACCTTGACGACGCGACCATCGCGAAGTTCCAGAAGGAGCTCGGCGCGATGGGCTTCAAGTTCCAGTTCATCACCCTCGCCGGCTTCCACTCGCTCAACTACGGCATGTTCGACCTGGCCCACGGCTACGCCCGCGAGGGCATGACCGCCTTCGTCGACCTGCAGGAGCGCGAGTTCAAGGCCGCCGAGGAGCGTGGCTTCACCGCCATCAAGCACCAGCGTGAGGTCGGCGCCGGCTACTTCGACCGTATCGCCACCACGGTCGACCCCAACACCTCGACGGCTGCTCTGAAGGGCTCCACCGAAGAGGGTCAGTTCCACTGAGCCTTGTTCCCCAAGGCTTCGACCGATCACGGTTTCACCTGATCAACCCGACCCCGGGGAGGGGCCTGTAACCGGGCCCCTCCCCGGGCGACGACTCCACTAGACGAAAAGGAGCTGACGTGACCAGCGAAAAGATTCAGCGCGTCGGCGTGATCGGCGCCGGGATCATGGGTGCCGGAATCGCTGAGGTGTGTGCTCGCGCGCACGTCGACGTTCTGGTGTTCGAGCAGACCCGCGAGCTTGCGGCGGCGGGGCGTTCGCGCATCCTTCGTTCGCTCGACCGCGGAGTGAGCAGCGGCAAGATCACCGAGCGGGAACGTGAGCAGGCCGCCTGGCGGCTGCGGTTCACCTCCGATCTCGGTGATTTCGCGGACCGGCAGCTCGTCGTGGAGGCCGTCGTCGAGGACGAGAAGGTGAAGAGCGAGATCT
>NZ_JBFUGT010000506.1:0-3041 GCF_056402775.1 Rhodococcus sp. P3_B8 | reverse complement strand
ACCGAGGACAGCCGGGCCGTCTGCCCGCTGGGCAGGGCGACGATGTGTCGTTGGGTGGCCGGAGCGCCGCTCAGGTCCACGGCGTGTTCGAGCAACGCACCCTGATCCTGGGCATCCAGTGCCACGCGCAGTTTTCGGTTGACGAGAACGACGTCGTCGCCGAGCGCCAACACCCCCGTTTGGGGTGACCGTCGACAGACCTTCAGATAGGCGTTGAGTAACGCAGTCTGGTCCGCACTGGCCTGCGCCAGGAGTCGGCCTTCGATCTGAGCCGTGGCGGATTTGGCGAGGGTGGCCAACAGCGGGCCACCGTCCTCTACCCAGCCGGTGAGATCGAGCGCGCCGACGAGGGCGCCGGACATCGGATGGGTGATCGGGACACCGGCGCACGCCAGTTGCCCGAGGCAGTCGGCGTAGTGCTCGGCGCCCGTCACCAGGATGGGCTGACGGGTTTCGAGAGTGGTGCCGATGCCGTTGGTGCCGGCGAATTGTTCCGAGTAGCTGTAACCGGGTATCAGTTGGACGTCGTCGAGTGTGCGATTGAGTCGTCGGCTGGCGGTGATCCTGGTCAAGATCACTCCGTCAGCCGAGGTCAGGATGACGCTCACCGGTTCGTCGACCAGTCCGTCCGCGAGTTGCCGCAGGACGGGTTCGGCTGCCGCGACGAGAGGGCAGTCCAGATTCGGCTCTCGTACGAACGGGAGGTCGAGTTGGTCGGGGCGCACCTTGAGCGACTTCGATCGCTGCCACGAGTACGAGATGGGCTGGCGAACGGAGCTGTCGAGGCCGTCGTCGGCGAGGAACAGCTCTCGCGCCTTCTGTAGATCCTTGCTGGTCATGCTGTATTTACGCCCCGATTCTCCACCTCTCACGTAGTTGAGGGTACGTCGTCTCGATGTGAGACGGGTCTCAATATGAGACGGGGTGGCGGAGCACCGGGATCAGCGTGGCGTCAGCCGGGATTCGCTGTCATCGACGTGGCCTTTCGACGCAGGGGAAGGGGGATGAGCGGTTCGCTGTAGCCGCTCGGCGCACACGGCGAGAAGACGGTGCCGGAGGGTGTCGTCGAGGGGCGGGAAACGTCGTCCGGCCAGGACCTTCAGGCGCTCGAAGTACTGCGCCTCGGTCCACCCGAACGTGACGAAGATGTCTTCGGCGCTGCCGCCGCCGAACACTGCCCACCGGTTGCCGAACTCCAGGACGAGGTCGTCGTCCCGCTTCGATCGGACGTGTGGTTTCGTGGGTGTCATATCGCACGTCCCGGATTGAGAATTCCGGTGGGGTCGAACGCTGCCTTGACTTCCGCCATCAGGGACCTCTCCACCGACCCGATCATGGGTTCGAGGTAGCGGCGTTTGAGGTCGCCGACGCCGTGCTCGCCCGTGATGGATCCGCCCAGCGCCAAGCATCGCGCCACCATCTCGTCGAAGGCCTGGTGGGCCCGTTCGGTGGCGTCCGGATCTGCGGCGTCGAACACGATCGTGGGGTGGAGGTTGCCGTCGGCGGCGTGCCCGAAGGTGCCGATGAGGAGGCGGTAGTGGTCGGCGATGCGGGTAATGGCGTCGAGCATGTGCGGTAGCCGGGGCACCGGCACGGCCAGGTCGTCGAGCAGAGTGCTGCCGCGGCGCTCGAGGGCGGTCAGCGCCACACTGCGGGCCTGCATGAGGGCGTCTCCTTCGGCGGGGTCGGTGCTCATGTACAGCTCGGTGGCCGCGGAGGCACGGCACGCGTCCGCGCTGCGCTGCGCTTCCGCCGGGGCTGCGTCGCCGTCGCACTGGATCAACAGCAGCGCGCCGGCCGTCTGGTCGAGACCCATGCGGGTCATGTCGTTGACGGCCGAGATGGTGGTGCGGTCCATGAGTTCCACCAGGCTCGGGTCGGCCACCGCCTGAATCGCCATCACCGCGTCGACCGCCTGGACGGGCTCGGCGAAGGCGGCGACGACGGTGGCCGTGCGTGCCGGTGGTCGACGCAGCCGCATGGTCGCCTCGACGATGACGGCCAGGGTGCCCTCGGACCCGACCAGCAGTTGGGTCAGGTTCAATCCGGCGACATTTTTGCGGGTGGCGGCGCCGGTGTGGATGATCCGGCCGTCGGCGAGCACCGCCTTGATCCGGGCGACGTGGTCGCCGGTGACCCCGTATTTCGCGCAGCATGCTCCGCCGGCATTGGTCGCGAGGTTCCCCCCGATCGTGGAGACGGCGCGACTGCCGGGGTCGGGGACGTACCAGAGTCCGCGCTCCGCGGCCGCGGCAGCGAGGACACCGTTGATCACTCCCGGCTCGACCGTGGCGGTGCGGGACTGTTCGTCGATGGTGAGGATGCGGTCGAGTTTTTCGGTGCTGAGCACGATGCAGTCGTCGATCGCGTTGGCCCCGCCGGCGAGTCCGGTGCCCGCCCCTCTCGTGACGACTGGAATGCCGTACCGGTGGGCGGTTTTCAGGGTTGTTACGACGTGGTCGGTGGTCCGGGCGCGGACCACCGCGATCGGATGCCCGGAGGGGGAGAGCATCGACTGGTCGCGGGTGTAGGCGATCATGGTGTCGCTGTCGGTCACCACGGCATCGCCCAGTGCCGCGAGCAGACGCGCGACGGGGCCGGTCGTCACCACGGTCATGCTCGTCCTTCCACAGTGATGTATTCCGTCAGGTTGTGCGCCGCACCGGGTTACCGGCTGATCTCCAGTTCGCCCATGCGGGACCAGTCGGTGCCGGGTAGGTCGGTGTGGAGGATGCGCGGTGTCTCGCTCAGTGCCGGGCGCATCGCGTCCAATCCCTTCCGGAAGTGGTCGGCAGCGACGTGGTCGGACCCGGCCTGCCCGTCCCGGAACGCCTCGATCAGCACGAACTCGGCGGGATCGTCTGCGCTGCGATGCCATTCGAACCAGAGATTGCCCGGCTCGGATCGGGTCGCGTCGGTGAACTCCTTGGTGACGAGTAACCAGTCGTTCCGGTACTTGTCGAGGACCTTGAACTTCACCACGATGAAAATCACGATGACTCACTTTCTTTCGGACGAATTCCTCACCGCCGGAACGGGGG
>NZ_JBFUGT010000505.1:0-3045 GCF_056402775.1 Rhodococcus sp. P3_B8 | reverse complement strand
GTATTGGTGTCACCTTTCTCGAGGAATTGTGGCTGTTCTGCAGCCACGACAGCTCTACGGGAGACGGGTCCCATGCCGCCCATGATGGTGACCGAACGGAAGCGGGTCAGGATCCGTGGGTCGCGTGTGACAGCGGCGGCGATGTTGGCCAGCGGACCCAGGCACAGCAGGTCCACCGCACCGGGCCGGTCCTGCGCGACGCGGAGCAGTTGATCGACGGCGGACTCGGACGCCGGGCCCACGCCCGGTGGTGGCCGATATCCGCGGTCCCCGAGTCCGTCGAGTCCGTGTGGGGAGCTGGTGGCAGGTGGTGGCCCTGGGCGTGGTTGTCCGACGCACACCGGAACGCCACGCATGCCGGCGACGGACAGAACGGTGAGGGCGTTCCGCGCGGCCTGCATTTCGGTGCAGTTCCCGAACACGGTTCCR
Source organism: Rhodococcus sp. P3_B8 (assembly GCF_056402775.1). Classification (NCBI taxonomy): domain Bacteria; kingdom Bacillati; phylum Actinomycetota; class Actinomycetes; order Mycobacteriales; family Nocardiaceae; genus Rhodococcus; species Rhodococcus sp. P3_B8. The sequence continues at coordinate 2,616 of NZ_JBFUGT010000505.1, read as the reverse complement.
ACACCGACGATTTCGGTTCCGGCGTGCTGTGCAATGGTGAGCAATGCAAGCGCGTCGTCGACGCCGGCGTCGGTGTCGACGAGTACGTAACGGTCGGTCACTGCCGGTCCTGTCCCCCGTGATCCCTGATCGAATCGACTCGATCACCCTCGCGCGCAGTGTAACTGGACCCGACTCCCGCCCGTTCCGTCGGTCAGTAGCTGAAGGTCACCGCCCCTTCGTCGCCGATCCACTTCCACATCGGTACCGTCCCGGCGAGTTCGGCATTGGATACCAGCGCGTCTTTGTCGAGGTGCTTGGCCTCGAAGCAGATCGGACACACCATGTAGATGCCGCCCGCGGTCGCGAATCGTGCCGCCAGATCGGGAAGCGGCGGACAACCTTCGCAGGCCACGCCCTGAATCGTGCCGTCGAGCGCGAGCCGTACCGCTTCTTTCGTGAGAAACATCAGCGTCTCGCGCTGTTGTTCTGCCGCGCCGACCGCGACCAGAAACGCAACCGTCACCTTCTCGGCGTCCTCGAGACCGGTGGTGAGACTGACCACTGCTTTATTACTCATGGATTCGAGTCTTCGCCGCACGAGGACTGCCGACAAGGGGGCTTCATCGAGTCACCGGATTCGCCCGTCGAGATCGATGGCGGTTTAGTTGTTTCGACCGCACCCACAACAGATTCGAGCCTAACCTGAAAGGGTGTTCGAACATCGTTCGTTTCAGCAGGTTTCGATGCCTTTGCGCCTCGCAGTCCGTCACGATCACTCCACCAGGGCATCCGCCGGCGAACGTATCGGGATTCACCCGCGGATGTTGACTCGGATGGGAGCGGAGCCGCGTCAACAGGCTCGCGTGAGCCACGGGGAAACGACCGCACTGTTCACTTTGATCCCGGATACCGATGTGGAAGAGATCGACACCATCGGGATAACGGAGGGTGGCTGTCGTCGGCTCGGCGCGGCGCCGGGACAGACGGTGATTCTCGACCGTCGGTGCACCGCCTCCGCGATGACCGAGGAAGAGGCCGAAATCGGGGGTGAGTTCATCGAGCGGCTCGAAGACGACGGGCGACATCACCGTCTCGTGGTCCTGGCACCGCACGGTGGCGCGATCGAAACCCGAACGGATCAGCAGGCTGAACAGGTCGTCGCTTCGCTGGGATCACGCGATTCGACGCTGTGGGTGTGTAAAGGGTGGCGACCGGTAGGCAATGCCTACCGGGCATGGCACATTTCCTCGACTGATCTCAGCGTGCACAGCTTTCCGCTTCTACGCTCCCTGTCGGCGAGACGATTCCGGTGGGCGCTGTCGTTTCACGGCTACCGAGGAAACGACGTCCTCATCGGCGGCCTCGCTCCCGCGCGGCTCAAGGCGGACGTCCGGAACGCGATCGCGAAGGCACTCGACGGAAGCGGAATCTGTGTTCGGGTCGCCGAACCCGGAGAACGACATAGCGGTGAATCCCCATCCAACCTCGTCAACCGCCTGACCATCGACGCTGCCGGCGGAATCCAAATCGAACAATCACGAGCCGCGCGGACACTGCACGGTCCGGCGATCGCCGCAGCAGTCAGCGAGGTCTACGACACCTGGATCGCCACCGACAATCGTCGGTGAGACTTCACGGGCCCGCGGGAGCCCAGCACGGCCCATCCGGGGGCGGGGTGTGCTCGTATCCCGGGTAGCACGGCAGYACCTGCGGGGCAGGGGCCGGYGCGGGTGCAGGGGCAGGCACGGGTGCCGGTGCATTCGCCGGTGGCGAGCCGGGCGGGAGACACGGACCGTCCGGGGGCGGAGTGTGCTCGTAWCCCGGGTAGCACGGCAGCACCTGCGGAGCGAACGCTCCCGGAGGCGGTGCGGGTGCCGGCACCACCGGTGGCGATTGCGGCGCCGGTGTCGGTATGGCCTCCTCCTGAATGGGAGCCTCCGCCACCGGCGCCTGAGTCGGTGCTGGTGCTTGCACCGGCGGCACCTGCTCGGCAGCGGTCGGGTTCGCCATGGCGGTCGGTGACGACGACGGCGATACCGGCCCGGCCGCGCTCGACGACGGCGTAGGCACGGCAACGTGGGGCGATGATGTTCCCGACCCGATGATCAGGCCACCGACAATAGCGACAGCGATGATCGCGGCGAGCGCAAGTCCGGCGACGATCAGGCGACGGTTCCGGTCGATCGGAGGGGTCGCGGGAGCGGGCTCGACGGCAGGCTGTTGCGGTGGCGCCGCGACGCGGGCGGCGGCGGCGAGTTCGCCCGCCGACCGATAGCGGCGCGCGGGGTCGACCGCCGTCCCGCGTGCGATCACGGCGGCCATGCCGACGGGCGGCGTCGGGACCGCCGAGGTCGGGAACGCCTCGCCGGTGAGGCACTCGTACAACACACAGGTCAGGCCGTAGACGCCCGATGCGGCCCCGAGAATCGTGGGGAGCCCTACGTCGGTGAGCTGGATCAGTCCGCCGTCCTGCACGATCACATTCGCCGGCGACACTTCCTGCTCGACCAACCCGGCCGCGCCCACGGCTTCCAGCGCCGACGCCAGTTGCTCGACAACGCCGACCGCCCGTGATACCTCCATCGGCCTGGTGGTCTGGAGGATCGTCCGCAGGTTCGTTCCCTGCGTCGTCGG
>NZ_JBFUGT010000504.1:0-3132 GCF_056402775.1 Rhodococcus sp. P3_B8 | reverse complement strand
CACGGGTCAGACGAGCGAGCGCACGATCTGCTCGATGACAGTCAGGGCGTCGTCGAGCAGGTCGTCGCTGATCACCAGCGGCGGAAGCAGTCGGATGACGTTTCCGTAGGTACCGCACGTCAGCAGAATGACACCTTGTTCGAGCGCATGTGCGGCAATCGCCTTCGTCAGTTCGGCGTCCGGCTCGTCGGTGCCGGGCTTGACGAACTCCATCGCGAGCATCGCGCCGCGTCCACGCACGTCACCGATGACGCCGACGTCGGCGGCCAGGGCCTTCAGCCGCGGCAGGGCCAGGTCGCCGATGTGCTGTGCGCGAGCGGGCAGGTCGAACTTCCGCATGCTGTCGATCGCGGCGAGTGCGGCGGCACACGCGACGGGGTTGCCGCCGTACGTGCCACCCAGACCGCCGGGGTGCACCTTGTCGAGGAGTTCGGCGCGACCCGTGATCGCGGACAGCGGCATGCCGCCCGCCATGCCCTTGGCCATCGTGATGATGTCGGGGACGATCTCCTCGTGCTCGCACGCGAACCAGGCGCCGGTGCGGGAGAACCCGGTCTGCACCTCGTCGGCGATGAACACGACGCCGTTGGCGCGGGCCCAGTTCACCAGGGTGGGGAGGAATCCCTCGGCGGGAACGATGAATCCGCCCTCGCCCTGGATCGGCTCGATGATGATCGCCGCGAGCGAATCGGCGCCGATCTGCTTCTCCATCTGGCTGATGGCGCGCTGGGCGGCCTGCTCGCCGGTCAGTCCGTCCTGGTCCCGGTAGGGGTAGGACATGGGGAGCCGGTACACCTCGGGCGCGAACGGACCGAAGTGAGCCTTGTAGGGCATCGACTTGGCGGTGAGGGCCATCGTCAGGTTCGTACGACCGTGGTAGGCGTGATCGAACGCGACGACGGCGTCGCGGCCGGTGGCGAGGCGAGCGACCTTGATCGCGTTCTCCACCGCCTCCGCGCCCGAGTTGAACAGGACGGTGCGCTTCTCGTGGTCGCCCGGGGTGAGGGCGGCGAGCTCCTCCGCCACGCGGACATAGCCCTCGTACGGGGTGACCATGAAACAGGTGTGGGTGAAGTGCCCGACCTGCTCCCGAACCGCCTCGGCGACAGCCGGATCGGACGCGCCCACGCTGGTGACCGCGATGCCCGAGCCGAGGTCGATCAGGGAGTTGCCGTCGACGTCGACGACCACACCACCGTCGGCATCCGCCGCGTACACGGGGACGCTGGAGCCGACGCCCGCGGCCACGGTGGCGCGGCGGCGTGCGGTGAGGGCCGCCGACTTCGGGCCGGGGAGCTCGGTGACCAGGGCGCGCTTCTGCGGCAGCCGGTACTGGATGTCGTTCATGATGGTGCAGTCCTCAGGGTCGTGACGTGGATGGGTAGGGGGTGGGCGACGTCAGTCGTTGGAGCTCATGACGTGCTTGATGCGGGTGTAGTCCTCGACGCCGTAGCCGGAGAGGTCCTTGCCGTAGCCGGAGTACTTGAATCCGCCGTGCGGCATCTCGGCGACGAGCGGGATGTGGCAGTTGATCCAGACGGCACCGAAATCGAGTGCGGCCGAGAGCCGTTGCGTGACGCCGTGATCGTTGGTCCACACACTCGACGCCAGACCGTACCGGACGTCGTTGGCGAGGGTGACGGCCTCCTTCTCGTCGGAGAAGCTCTGCACGGTGAGGATGGGACCGAACGTCTCCTCCTGCACGATGTCGTCGCGCTGGTCGACGCCGGTGATCACGGTGGGTTCGAAGAAGAATCCCTGCTCTCCCGAACGCTTTCCGCCGGTGACGATCTTGGCCGAGGTGGGGAGCGCGGCGATCTTCGAACTGACCGCGTTGAAATGGTTGACGTTGTTGAGCGGGCCGTAGAACGTGTCCGGGTCGTCCGGCAGGCCGGGCTTGAGCGTCTCGGCCTTGCGGACGAGCGCGTCGACGAGCTGGTCGTGGATGGACTCGTGGACGAGGACGCGGGTGGCGGCGGTGCAGTCCTGGCCGCCGTTGAAGAAGGCAGCCTCGGCGATGCCGCTCGCGGTCTTCTCGATGTCGACGTCACCGAAGACGATGGCGGGTGCCTTGCCGCCCAGTTCGAGGTGGGCGCGCTTGAGCTGGCGTGCGGCGGAGACCGCGACGGCGATACCGGCGCGAACGGATCCGGTGATCGACACCAGTCCGAGGGCCGGGTTCTCCACGAGGGTGGCGCCGGTCTCACCGTTGCCGAGGACGACGTTGAAGACGCCGTCCGGCAGGATCCCCTTGGTCAGCCGGGCCAGGACGAGTGTGCTGTTCGGGGTGGTGTCGCTGGGCTTGAGCACGATCGTGTTGCCTGCCGCGAGCGCGGGGCCGATCTTCCACAGCGCCATCATGAACGGGTAGTTCCACGGGGTGACCTGACCGACGACACCGATCGGCTCGCGGCGCACGTAGGACGTGAAGCCGTCCATGTACTCGCCGGCGGCCTTGCCTTCGAGCATCCGGGCCGCACCCGCGAAGAAGCGGAGCTGATCGGCGCCCACCTTGATCTCTTCGTCGGCGATGACCTGCTTGGGCTGCCCGGTGTTGCGGCACTCCGCCTCGACGAGTTCGTCGCTGTGCGCCTCGATCGCGTCGGCGAGCTTCAGCAACGCGGTCTGGCGCACGCTCGGGGTGGTCTTGCCCCACGAGACGAAGGCCCGCTCGGCTGCCTCGACAGCGGCGTCCACGTCGGCCTTGGTGGAGACGGGCGCAYGCCCGACGACGCTCTCGTCCACGGGGTTGATCAAGTCCAGCGTCTCCGTCGCGGATGAGGCGACGAACTCACCGTTGATGTAGTTCTCGAGTACGTCGATCGACATTCGTACCGGTTCCTCTCGTGGGGTCGAAACTCGTGGTTCGGAACGGACCGTCGGTCGAACAGTCCGACCGGGGTCCGGAGTTGCAGAGCATCTGAAAACAAGTGTGCGCTGCCTCACAAGCCAGGGGCAGCTGACAAAATGGTGAAAGACGCGCCCCCCGCCGCGCCGAGTTGTCCAATCCGGAGTCACCCGTGCGAGCAGGTGTGGCCGGCCGCGCCGGAGCCGGCGAACGGCACGTCCGGAACGGCGCTCGCGGAGGCGGCGTCGTGCACGATCGCGCCGCCGACGAGGGTGAGGTCGGCC
>NZ_JBFUGT010000503.1:0-3140 GCF_056402775.1 Rhodococcus sp. P3_B8 | reverse complement strand
GTTCCTGTCCGCCTTCGCCGCCCTCCACGACCCCACCAGTCGCGCCTACTACGACAAGAAACGGGACGAGAAGAAGAAACACAACGCGGCCCTGATCTGCCTCGCCCGACGCCGCTGCGACGTCCTCTACGCCATGCTCAAGAACAAGGAACTCTACCGGAATCCAACCCCCTCAGCGGCTTGACGAAAACCATAGGGACACCCCCCCCCGCCGGCGTGGGCGCCGGGGACCGATGTCCACGGGTACGGACTGCACCCACGGTCGGATCGCGGCCTCGTCGTCATGCCCCCGGCGTCCCCTCCTGTCCGGGCCCTGCCACCGACAAATCGCCAGCGCCCGACTTCCGTGCGCAGCCGGCGCATCTTGACCTCGCCGAGGCACCGCTCCCCCAACCGGGAACCGGCGGTCCGTCACCGCCAGAACGGCCCGTGCGCGGCGGGGCCGGTACCGAGCCGGTAGACGACAGTGGGAACCGGAAAACTGTCCGGGCTCGATATTCGCGGTGCAGCAGGTCGGCGACGAGCTCGTCAGTTCGGTCGGCGATGTTCTCGGGTTGCGGGCGACGGCCGATCCCGAGCCCGGAAATGATCAGGACACGATCGCAGCGCGACCCTCGATTCCCAACGACCACCCGAAATAGTGGTTCCACGCGATCAGGATGTCGCGTCCGCTGTAGTGCCGGAACTGCCTCGACACCACGACCACCGCATCGAAACTGACCTCGTCCCATCGGCGGATCGTGTCGGCGTTTTAGTGCCCGCGCGACCGCGAACACGTATGCATTAACGTCGGGGCTTCGCCGACGCCGGCGCCGTGCTTCCTCGTGAGCGCTTTTCTCCGTCGCGGATCATCTACCTGTCCGCGGTGACGTCGAAACTACTCCGTCAGCGCTGGTCAGGATAGAGATCTTAAGCGATTCCGTCGCCGGGTCCAGCAGCTGGTGGAGGCGTAAAAGTGTGAGTTCGGACCCGACCGGGCACGACCGAGAGGAACCCATTCCCAAGATTTCGGCGGAGGTGTCGTCGATGGCAGCATTGCACAGTCAGACCACAACCAATCCCCGCGGTCCGGGAGCTCGTACCCGCGCCCTCGACACCGCCGAGGGGGTGCTCATCGGGATCCGCCGGATCGGGACCGCAGACGCTTTCGACGAACTGGTGAATGCGGCCCGCCGTCACGGCTGTCCGTCTTCACCCTCGCCGAGGCCCTGGTCGCCCTCGCCAGCGGCAACGAGTTGCCCGAGCCCACCGCCGCCCGCGCGGCCCGCACCGAATGGGGCGCACTGCTCTGGCTGAACACCCGAACAGCACCGTTTCCGAGACATAAGCCCTCTGGGTTTCGATGGCCACGTCGGCGGATACTCTACTGACGCTACCTCCCGAGTTCGTTCGGACACACAGCGATTCGGGTGGTAGGGCCCACCAGCTGCGGTGACCGTTGGGCGCTCACTCCGGTTGGTGGGCCACCTCGCCCGCCGCAACCATCGCACACGCAAGAGACACAGCGTGGGGGTCGCAGGGAAGCAACGACCACCGTGCGTGGAACTCGAGCTGCACCAGCAGACCCGGCACCGTGACCGGTCAACGGAAGATCGTCCACACCGCGGCAGCGGCGAGCGCTACGACAACCATGACCATCACAACGTTGACAATATCTTCGTGGTCGGCGAGAAGTTGTTGCATGGCACGAGGTCTCCAGTTCCGGCGGCGATCAGAGCGAGTGAGGGCGAGCGCGAGCGCCGCACGGATCGCTGACCGTATGGACACATCGGCACCGACCATGGCGCACCAGGTTGGCCACGCGGCCGGGATCATGGACCCTGCGTTGGCCCCGAGCGCACCGGCCAGCATGGCGGCGCCGAGAGGAAACCGGCGGCGGTGAGGTCGATGCCACCCTCCCCACCGCCGGGGYGCCGCCGCGAGCACCCACAACGGCCACCGAGCGGAACGGTTGTCCACCGGGACACCTCCGTGGCACTCAGTGTAGAACCACCGAACCGACTTCGCCCCATTGCCGGACCGCTGGGTGGCGGTGCCGAGTCAGCATTTCCGCGGACGCCGGAGCCGGGCGTCGTCGACCGCACTCCCCGTGTCGAGGGACTGAATCAAGCCAGATCGGTTGGCCCTGACCGGTTTCCGGAAGGGGTGTCGATCGCATCCTTTGATTCCGCTGAGGTGTGTTCCCGCTTTGCTTCAGCTGGCGTGGGCGTGCCGCTGTGGGAGTTGGGTGAGTAGTTGCTCCCATTCGTCGAACCGGACGGCGTCYGGTGTCCGCCGACGGGTCGGGGATCCGGCGGCGAGGTCGACCAAATTCCGGGCGGTACCGAGGACGGTCAGGTGATGACGGCGGGAGACGTCGAGGAGTTCGTCGAATGCCTGGGCGTCGCTGCAGCCGCGGGCGGCCATCAGGATGCCCTTCGCGCTGGCGAGTAGTTCGCGACCGTCGGGGCGCCGGCGGGAAAGAAGGCGCGTCGGGCTCGGAACCGGGGTGCGGGGTGATTCTGCGGTGTCCTCGATCATGTGATGTGTCCTTTGCTCTCGTGCATCGACCGGAACGTGCCGGTGTGCCGACAACCATCCCGACCGTGACGTGAATGTGAGCCACGTCACTGACGATGCGTGATCAGTTCTAGCACACCGGCAGCAACCAGCGATCTGCACAAACGTCCAGATACCGGTCGTCGCCCCACACAAACCTTCGTGGTGGTCATGCGCGACGTGACGGCGTGCAGGTGGCGGGGCGTGGTCTCACCGCTGGTCAGGTGGGTAGGGACGAGAGGAGAGTCAGCGCACCGAGGGCCAGTGTGACGATCAATCCCCCGGCGATGGCTCCGCCACTGCCAGCGCGGAGAACGAGGACCTCGCGGTCGCGGGGAACGGGGCGCGGAGGGTGTGCGGTCATCGGTTCTCCTAGACGGTCTGGCTCGTCGCAACGAATTTATCTATGTCGGCGCATATAGATTTTGTTGTACATGTCGGCAGTGAAAAACTCAAGCCGACATTGGTAACCGTGCGGCTCGATCCTCAGCTCTGACTGGAGACGTGCAGTGCCCATTCAGTCCAGTGCCGCGCTGTCGACACGCGCATCCCCACGCCCCGATGCTCCGGTGTCATTCGTTCGAATGACATGGGCGACCACG
>NZ_JBFUGT010000502.1:0-3141 GCF_056402775.1 Rhodococcus sp. P3_B8 | reverse complement strand
TGAACGCGGTGACCGCGGACAGTTCCAGGTCCAGGTCCTTCTCGGCAACGATCGGCGTCGGGGGGTGCACACGAAGGCCCCGATCTGCCGGTGGCGCGAGAGCCGGCCAACGATGGCGGCGCATACCCTCATCATCGCACCACGCACCGTTCCTCGGTGGTGGATCAGCCAGGGGACAAGAGGTTTCCGATCGCCGTACCCCACATCTTCGCGTGCGGTCTGGGCGCGCATCTCACCCTGCCCCCACCGCGTTCACGACCGAAGATCGTCGAGAGTACCGGCGTCGATCGCGTGTGTCAGTGCCGGGTCGAGCGAGGGATCGCAGTCATGACCGCCCAGATCATCGCCGTGTCGATCGCGATGATCGCGATCGCCCACGCCGGGTAGTGGGGCAGCCAGAGGAAGTTGACGACGATCGATGCTGCCGCGAGGGTGACTGCCAACGTTCGCGCCCACAGGCCACCGCGGAACAGGGCGGCGCCGACCAGCGCGATCACAATTCCGAGCACGAGATGGACCCACCCCCATACGGTCAGGTCGAATTCGTAGGTGTAGTCGGTGATGACGACGAAGACCTGGTCGTTGCCGATCGCGGCGATCCCCTGCAGGATATGCAGCACACCGCTGGTGACCAGCAAGATCGCGGCACCGATCATCGTGTCGGCGGCGATCTCTTGACGGACGGTCGACTTGTCGGTCACGACGATTCACCTCTCGGGACGCCGATGTTGTATGCCCGTTCTCAGTGTGCACCGCTCACCAGGCGTTTGATCCGCGATTGCGCGCATTTCGATCAGACAGAGGTTCTGGAGTCGGGTCCCTAGGAGGTGAATGAACTCGAAATGGCGCAGCGGGGTGCGGTGTCGGTTCCGTTGCCGGTCGCCAGGACTTGGTCACCGCCCAGGCGGCGGTGTAGTCGTCGAGCTCCTCGAGTTCCCGCCGGGACGTGGGTGAGCAGACGTGCGAGCAGCCCGCCCGCCGGGAGACGCCGGGCACGTCGATGCCGTGTCCACCCGTGGATCGGGGTGTCATGAGCCCGTCGGCGGTGCGCGCGGTGCTCGAAGGGTCAGGTGGTGAGCCGGGCGGCATCGTCGCGGGCACGCCGGGCGGCCTGCAGCTCGAGCCCGTAGAGCAACCCGAAGGTGAATCCGTTCTCGCCGCCGGTGCTCCCGGCGCGGGCACCGAGGTCGCGGAGGGTCCCGAGCGCGACCACGCTGTCCTGGTGCTCCCCGAGAACCTTCTGGATCTTCTTGTATTCGGCGATCCTCTTCTTGCTCGTCTTCTTCCCGACCAGTCCACGGGTGAGTTCGCCGGCGTAGCGGGCCCGCTTCGCGGCCTTCCGGGCGCGGTGCAGGGCCACGTCGCCGCCGTCGTCGAGGGCGGCCGCCAACCTTCTGTCGGCCTTGCGGCGGGCCTTCCGGGCGGCCTTCTTCAGCGCCCGGGTCCCGGAGGTCGCGTTCTCGGTCATGGGCGGGTCGGTGCGCCACCGCGCCAGTTCGGCGAGCAGGTTCCGGTACCGGTCACCGTCGACGGTTTCCATGACCTCGGCGCGGTACCGGAGTTGCTCGGCGAGCAGATCATTCTCGATCCGGGCGGCGACCGGACCGAGTACCAGCTCCTCGGGCAGGTCGGTGACCGCGGCGGCGAACCGGGCACGCTGAACCTGCCGGTCCCGGACCTCACCGAGCACCCCCGCGTACCAGGACAGTTCCACGTCGAGCCGCGTCCGGGCGGCGGGATCCAGCACCTTCTTGAACACCCGCAGGGTGCTGCGGAACCGCCGGATCCCGACCCGGGTGGCATGGACCGGGTCCAACCCGCGGCGCAGCCACACATCCCCGCCGACGATCGCCTGGACCTGGGTGTCGAGGTAGGCGGTCAACAGCTCCCGAACCACCTCCGCCCCGGAGTCGTCGGCAGCGGGGTCGTCGTCGACGGTGCCCGGACCGTTCGGGTTCAGTGCCCGGGACAGTTTCGACGGATACCAGGACGGGCGGGCGTCTTCCCGGGTCAACCGTTCACCGACCGCCTCGAGCAGCTTCCCGTCACCGGCATCGCCCAGTTCGACCTCCACCTCGCGCCACTCGCTGGCGACCGCGCCGTCCCCGGCCGAGGCGGCGGTCGCGGTGGCGCGGACCGTGTCGTCGGCGACCTCGGTGAGTAGGTTCCCGTCCGGGTCGAGCATCCGGAGCCGGAGCCGGACCGTCGAGATCGACGCCACCGGGTGCACCGGTTTGCCCAGGGCCACCCCCGAGACCAGGGCGGCCAGCTCGCCGGGCACCGTGTCGTCCGCGGTGAGCGGCACCCGGATTTCGGTGCGCGCCTTGCGGTCGGGCACCTTCAGCTGCCACCCTGCGTCGGTGTTCCCGGATCGGCGCCGCAACGTGACGTGGTGGCGGAGCAGGTCCCGGTCCGTGGTGTCGAAGTATTCGCTGTCGAGGGTGACGGTGTCTTCGTCGAGCCGACCTCCCGGCGGGACCAGGTCGTCCAGGTCCGGAACCGCGAAGTCGGCGCCGACGTCGTACTTGTCTTCCCGCTCCTGCTGCGCCTTGCTCATGGATCCAGACTGCCCGTCCCGCCCGGCGGGTAATCGTGATCTCGTGAAACCCGTGCAGTGCGCCGTTGTGCACCCACAACCACTGCCCATGCCGGAACGGAGTGATCGCACCATTCGTCACCCACCTGGGTGCGATCGGATCAGCGAGAATCGCCGTTTAGGGTGCGGACGTCTCTGTCCCGCAAAATATCCGGAGTGTCATTTCGGGAGGGTGCGTGCCGCATCGTCCTCGACACCATCGGACGCATGACCGGGGAGAGCACTGCATCGTCTTCCGGGCCGTGACGTTGCGGCAGGCGTCTGACCCGTCCACCACGAGGTGTCGGACGCCGGCGCTGGGGTACGACTGTGCACTCCCCCCGCGTTCGGGGCTAGGTCAGCTGTAAAGCAGGGCGTTCCGACGATGATTCGGCTGATCGCCGGTGCTACACGTCAGGAGATTTCATGGAGAAAGCGTGGTTCTTCGCAGCGGGGGCGGCCGTGTGCTTCGTCCTGGGAACCCGGTATGGCCGACAAACCTACGAGAAGATGAGGGATCAGTCCCTCGAAGCCTGGCACAACCTCCCTCGAAGCCTGGCACAACC
>NZ_JBFUGT010000501.1:0-3146 GCF_056402775.1 Rhodococcus sp. P3_B8 | reverse complement strand
AGCTGCCCGCGTTCGACACCGACGAGGTCGGTGACGTCGGTGCGTTCGGTGGCGTCGAGGTCGAGTTCCACCCGCTTCGTGCGCACGAGCTTGCCGCCCCGGTCGTCGTACACGCCGACGGCGATGCGGTGCACCCGTCGCTCACCGGCACCGGGTGCGGCGCCGGACTGCAGAACGGCGAACCGGGTGAACTTGCCGTCCGCGTCGACGTCGAATTCGGGACGCAGGATGTTGAGCCCGGTGGTCTTGAGCCACTGGGCTCCCCAGTCGGACAGGTCGCGGCCCGAAGACTTCTCGAGTGCACCGAGGAGGTCGTCGAACGTGGCGTTGTCGAAGGCGTGGTCGCGGAAGTAGTCCCGCAGGCCGGACAGGAAGGGGTCGAGCCCGACGTACGCGACGAGCTGCTTGAGGACGGAGGCGCCCTTCGCGTACGTGATGCCGTCGAAGTTCACCTCGACCGCGGCGAGGTCCGGGATGTCGGCGGCGATGGGGTGGGTGGACGGCAGCTGATCCTGCCGGTACGCCCAGGACTTCTCGACGTTGGCGAACGTGGTCCAGGCGTTGGTGTATTCGGTGGCCTCGCTCTGGCAGAGCACGGAGGCGAACGTCGCGAAGGACTCGTTGAGCCACAGGTCGTCCCACCAGCGCATGGTGACGAGGTCGCCGAACCACATGTGCGCCATCTCGTGCAGCACGGTCTCGGCGCGCCGCTCGTACGACGCCCGGGTCACCTTGGACCGGAAGACGTAGTCCTCGAGGAACGTCACGGCGCCGGCGTTCTCCATTGCGCCCGCATTGAATTCGGGAACGAACAGCTGGTCGTACTTCCCGAACGCGTAGGGGGTGCCGAAATTGCGGTGGTAGAACGCGAAGCCCTGCTTGGTTTCCGTGAACAGGCGCTCGGAATCCATGTGTTTCCCGAGCGAGGCGCGGCAGTAGATCGCGAGGGGAATGTCGCCGTGCTCGTCGGAGTAGTTGTCGGTCCACTCCGCGTACGGGCCGGCGATGAGCGCGACGAGGTAGGTGCTCATCTTCGGTGTGGTGCGGAAGATGTGACGGCCGGGTTCCGGCGCCACCGTCTCGACGGTCGCGGAGTTGGAGATCACCTTCCAGTCGGCGGGGGACGTGACGTGCACGTCGAACGTCGCCTTCAGGTCGGGCTGGTCGAAGCAGGCGAACATGCGCTTGGCGTCGGCGGTCTCGAACTGCGAGTACAGGTACACCGCGTCGTCGGTCGGGTCCACGAAGCGGTGTAGCCCTTCACCGGTGTGCGAGTACGCGCAGTCGGCCTCGACCACCAGTTCGTTGCGTTCCGCGAGATCGGTGAGTGTGATGCCGGTGGACTCGTCGTAGTTCGACACGTCGACGGGGGAGCCGTTCAGCGTGGCCGAATGCACACGGGCCGCGACGATGTCGACGAACGTGGACGCGCCGGGGGTGGCCCCGAACGTGACGGTGGTGCGAGAGGAGAACGTCTCGACTCCGGGCTGGATTGTCGTCTCGACTCCGGGCTGACCTGTCCCGTCGGTGAGGTCGAGTTCGATCAGGTAGTTGTCGACGGTCAGCAGTCCGGCTCGTTCGGCTGCCTGTTCGCGGGTCAGGTTCGGTGGGGCCACAGAGGTCTCCTCGTGATCGGCGGCGGTGCTCGTACTCGATGCTGCCATCCCATCACGAGTGGGAGCGGGGTGTTAACCGGACAGGTCGGTCAACGGCACCCCGGGGTCGGCCAAGCGGTCGGGATCGACCGGGGCGGACGAGGACACCAGTTGCTTGATCTGATCGGTGACATCCCAGATGTTGACGTTCATGCCGGCGAGGACGTGGTTGTCCGCGTCGAGCCAGAAGGCCAGGAACTCGCGTGCGGCGAAATCGCCACGCACGACCACCCGGTCGTACGAATCGTGCGGGGCGTACCCCACGTACTCCATGCCCAGATCGAACTGGTCGGTGAAGAAGTAGGGCAGGTTCCCGTATTCGGCCGCGTGCCCGAGCATGGTGGCGGCGGCCACGGACGGCTGGTTGAGCGCATTAGCCCAGTGCTCGACCCGGATTCGGGTGCCGAGCTGCGGATGCCACTGCGCGGCGATATCGCCCACCGCGACGACGTCGGGGTCGCTGGTCTGCAACCCGGCGTCGACGAGAACGCCGCCGTCGACGTCGAGTCCGGCCCGCTCCGCGATCTCGATATTGGGTGCCGCGCCGACGGCGACGAGGACGGCGTCGGCGGGAAGGACGGTGCTGTCGCCCAGCCGAACCCCGGTGGCCTTGCCGTCGTCGACGACGATTTCCTCGACCGTGGCGCCGAGGTGCAGTTGAACGCCGTGCTCGCGGTGGAGTTCGGCGAAGACCGAGCCGATCTCGGGGCCGAGGGAGCCGAGCAGCGGAACTTCGGCGGCTTCCACCACCGTCACGTCGGCGCCCTTCTCCCGTGCGGAGGCCCCCACCTCGAGGCCGATCCAGCCGGCGCCGATCACCACGAGTCGTCGGCCACCGGCGACCGCCTCGATGAGCTTGTCCGATTCGTCGATGGTGCGGAGGTAGTGGACGCCCTCGGCGTCGGACCCGGAGATCGGTGGGCGGCGCGAGCGCGAACCGGTCGCGAGGGCGAGCTTGTCGTAGCCCAGGGTGGAACCGTCCGGCAGCGTCACGGTGTGGGCGGTGAGGTCGAGGGCGGTGGCGGTGGTGCCGAGCCGCAGATCCACGTGATGGTCGCGGTACCAGTCGCCGTGATGGACGGTGAAGTCGCCGAGAGCCTTCTTGCCTGCGAAGTGTTCCTTCGACAGCGGAGGTCGCTCGTAGGGAAGATGTTCCTCCTCCGACAGGAGGATGATCGAACCGTCGAAATCCTTGTCACGCAATGCTTCTGCCGTTTTTGCTCCGGCGAGGCCGCCGCCGACGACGACGAACGTGCGAGTGGAGGACATGTGAGGATGCTCCCTTCCGGTCGACCACTCTCGACCCTACTGCCGCGAGCCGGGTCTCCGGGAAGGATTCCCGGCAGGGAGGTGTTGACTGGACGGGAATGTGTACATCACCGAGAAGGAGCATCACGTGAGTGCTGGGACGAACGCCGGGACCGCCAAGGACGTCGCTGATTTCTGGTTCGACCCACTGTGCCCGTGGTGCTGGATCACGTCGCGATGGAT
>NZ_JBFUGT010000500.1:0-3155 GCF_056402775.1 Rhodococcus sp. P3_B8 | reverse complement strand
TCCAGGTGCTGAGCGGAAACTACACGGCCGCACACGTTCCCGGCAGCGTCACCGCGTTCGACGACCGGGAGATCGACATCGCCCCCGACGGCTCGTTCGAGGTGCGATTCGGCCCCGACGAGAGCGCAGGCAGGCGCAACTACTTCACCCTCGCGCCGGGTTCGTCGCAACTGGTGGTCCGGGAGGTGTACAGCGACTGGAGCCAGCAGCGCGGCACCATCCGCATCGCCAGGGCGGATACGACGGGTACGGCTCCGGGGCCGCTCACCCGGGAAGCCGTCGAGAAGCGTTACGCCCGTGCGGGCAGAGCCCTCGTCTCCCGGGTCAAGACGTGGCTGCAGTTCCCGGAGTGGTTCTACCTGAACCTGCCGGTGAACACGATGACCGAACCGCGGCTGACACCGGGCGGCCTCGCCACGCAGTACTCGTCCGTCGGGCACTACGAACTCGCCGACGACGAGGCGATCGTCATCACCGTCCCGAAAGCCGATGTGCCCTACCAGGGTTTTCAGCTGGGCAGCATGTGGTACATCTCCCTCGACTACGTCAATCACCAGACCTCGCTGAACGTCGCCCAGTCGCAGGTGGATCCGGACGACCACATCCGTCTCGTCGTCAGCGAGCGCAACCCCGGCGTGGCCAACTGGATCGCCACCGTCGGGCACCTCCGCGGGTACCTGCAGTTCCGCTGGCAACGCGTCTCCCGTGAACTGACCCCGGACGACGGGCCCCGCATCGAGGTCGTGAAGTTCGACGAGATCCATCGGGCGCTGCCGTACTACGACTCCAACAAGATCTCGCCCGAGGACTTCGCCGCACGCATCGCCGCACGCCAGGCCGCGGTCGCGGACCGGATGCTGGGGTGAGCGCCATGACTACTCCGCAACTCCTGCAGGACAGGGTGGTCGTCATCTCCGGCGTCGGACCGGCCCTGGGCCRCACCCTCGCCGTCCGCTGCGCCGACGCCGGCGCGGACGTGGTGCTGGCCGCCCGCACCGCATCGCGTCTCGACGAGGTGGCCAAGGAGATCATCGCCGTCGGCCGCCGCGCGGTGACCGTCCCGACCGACATCACGGATCAGGCGTCTGCCGAGAATCTGGTGTCCGCGGCCGTCGACGCGTACGGCAAAGTCGACGTGCTGATCAACAACGCGTTCTCGGTTCCGTCGATGAAACCGCTGGCCCGCACGGAATTCGACCACATCCGCAGCAGTTTCGAGCTGACCGTGCTCGGGGCGCTGCGGCTGACCCAGCTGTTCACCCCCGCACTCGCCGAATCGAACGGAGCGGTGGTGAACATCAACTCGATGGTGCTCCGGCACTCCCAGGAACGGTACGGCAGCTACAAGATGGCCAAATCCGCCCTGCTCGCGACGTCGCAGTCGCTCGCCACGGAACTGGGACCGCAGGGAATCCGCGTCAATTCCGTTGCCCCCGGCTACATCTGGGGTGACACGCTGAAGCAGTACTTCACGCACCAGGCCGAGAAGTACGGGACGACCGTCGAGCAGATCTACGAACACACCGCCGCGAACACCGACCTGAAGAGGCTCCCCACCACCGAGGAAGTGGCCGACGCCGTGATCTTCCTGGCCTCACCGCTGGCGAGCGCCGTGACCGGCCAGTGCCTCGACGTCAACTGCGGCGAATTCCATCACTAGCGACGAGAACCGGAGCATCATGAGCGAGCGCACCACCGTCGGGACGGTCGAGGACCTTCACGCCTCGGCCACCCGCCTGACCGGCCTCACCGACTTCGGCGTGGACGACTACACCGAGGCCCTCGGCGTCCTGCTGGACTCCTACCACGTCGACGAGCAACTGACCCCGCTCGGCAGCAAGGTGTCGCGGGTGTTCCTCCGCGGCGCCCTGGTGGCGCGGCTGCTGAGCGAGGCGGCGTGGAAGCAGCACCCCGAGCACGCGGACGTGCGGATCGAGCGGCCGATCTTCGTCACCGGGCTTCCCCGCACCGGAACGACGGCGCTGCACCGGCTGCTCACCGCGGACCCGTCGCATCAGGGCCTGGAGATGTGGCTGACCGAGATGCCCCAGCCCCGGCCGCCGCGCGAGACCTGGGAATCGAATCCCGTGTTCCAGAAGATCGAGGAGGGCTTCAGCCGTCACCACATCGAACGCCCCGAATTCATGGGCGTGCACTATATGTCGGCGAGCGAGGTCGAGGAGTGCTGGCAGCTGCTGCGGCAGACGTTCAAGTCGATCTCCTACGAGTGCCTGGCGTCTCTCCCGACGTACTCCCGCTGGCTGGAAGGCCAGGACTGGACGAACGCCTATCAGCGACACAAGAAGAACCTGCAGCTGATCGGGCTTCCCGACCGGGACCGCCGCTGGGTGTTGAAGAACCCCAGCCACCTGTTCGCGCTCGACGAGTTGCTCGCCGTCTATCCGGACGCCCTGATCATCCAGACCCACCGGCCGCCGCGCACGATCGTCCCGTCGGTGTGCAGCCTGGCGGAACAGGCGACGGAAGGGTGGTCGGAGAAGTTCCGGGGCAGYGTCATCGGTGAGAGCCAGCTCGAGCTGTGGGCCCGGGGGCTCGAGCAGTTCACCGCGGCGCGCACCCGGCACGATCCCGCTCAGTTCATCGACGTCGACTACCACGATTTCGTGGCCGATCCCCTCGGCACCGTCGAAGGGGTCTACACGCACTTCGGGCTCGATCTCAGCTCCTCGGCCCAGTCGGCGATGGAGGCGATGCACGCCGAAAGTCGCAGCGGCGACCGCCGCCCGTCCCACAAGTACACGCTCGAGGAATTCGGGCTGACGGCCGAGCAGGTGGACGAGAGATTCGCCAACTATCAGTTCAGCGCGACCAGCTGACGGGATAGTCGAGGATCGACGACGCCGCCCGCGCCGCGATCAGCGGCCTGGGCGACAGCGGCAGGTGGACGACCGGGGACAGCAGCGGTACGGGCTCGGGCTCGGGTCCGGGCTCTGGTTCTGGTTCGGGTTCCCGCATCTTCGTGCCGCTGCCGAGGTCGAGTGCGTCGAGCAGCGGCATCAGTTCGGCGGCGATCCGATCTCCCACGTGCGTGAACGCCGCCTCGCCGAGGCCGACGGGGTCGCTGATGTTCGCGTCGTCGATGGGGCCGTACTCCCTTCGCGCGATGGCGAGTTCGGCGACGGTGCGGGCACCGG
>NZ_JBFUGT010000499.1:0-3162 GCF_056402775.1 Rhodococcus sp. P3_B8 | reverse complement strand
GGGCGCGGTCGGTGCGGGCGTCGTCACTGCGACCTTCTACAACTTCAGTCCGGCCGTGATCGAGTCGGTCATTCCGCGTGCCTGGGGTCTGGCCACGCCCGCGGCAGTCGTCGACGCGCGGTACCGGGCGGTCGGGGAGGCGTATGTGCGACTTCTCGGCGAATCGGTGACGAATTCACCGGAGATGGCCGAGGCCGCCGAACTCGCGTCGATCGCGGCCCGCGGAATCCCGGGTGTCGAGGGACGGCCGCTGTACGCGGGGTACGCGGGGGTGGAGTGGCCGGACACACCGCACCTCGCCTTCTGGCATGCCCTCACATTGCTGCGGGAGTACCGCGGCGACGGTCACGTCGCCGCCCTGCAGACGGCGGGACTGAGCGGACTCGAATCGCTGATCACGCACACCGCGACCGGGTTCGGCTTCCAGAAGAAGTTCGCGATGGCGCGCCGCGCCTGGACCCAGGACCAGTGGGACTCGGCGAGCGACAGTCTGCGTGACCGCGAGATCCTGGATGCGCGGGGCGAACTCACCGCCGACGGCAAGGAGTTGCGCGAACTGGTCGAGGATCTCACCGACGATCTCGCGCTGGCTCCGTGGGCCGCGCTGGGGGAGGACGGGGCGGCCCGGCTCGTCGAACTCGCAACCCCGTGGCGCGACGCGATCGTCGCGGCGGGCGTGTTCCCCGCCGGCGTGTTCGGTCCCAAGGTCGGCACGTCACGCTGACGCTGATCACAGCCGAAGCGCCTCCGGAATGTGATCCGTCATGCACTGGGGATATCCCCTGTGGCATGTGTTGCAAATGCACCTATGCGGGCACCGATACAGCTAGGGTCAGCGCAGTGGCTGCTGGGTCCAGGCATGACGTATGTCCGGACCCCGGCCAATTGACCACCGCAGACATGGAGGAATGAATGAGCGCCTACCGGACCGTTGTCGTCGGAACCGATGGCTCCGAGTCGTCGTTTCTGGCCGTCGAGAAGGCTGCTGCCATCGCGGGGGACGCCGGTGCCAAGCTGATCATCGCCTGCGCGTACTACCCGGCCGATCCGAAGGACGTCGGGCAGGCCGCCGACGCGCTCGGTGACGAGGCCTACCAGATCACCGGTTCCGCCCCGACGTACGAGATCCTCCGCACCGCGAAGGAGCGCGCCCACGCCGCCGGCGCCAAGGAGGTCGTGGAACGCGCCRTCGTCGGTGCGCCCGTCGAGTCGCTGCTGAACCTCGTCGACGAGGTCGAGGCCGGTCTTCTGGTGATCGGCAACCGCGGACTCAACACCCTTACCGGGCGTCTCCTCGGCTCCGTTCCGTCGGATGCCGCACGCAAGTCGACGTCCGACGTCCTCATCGTCCACACGGTGCGCTGACGCACCACGCGGATCAGCAGTAATTCGCCTCGGCGGCATCGAGATAGACCTGCGCCACCTGTTCGGTGGTGAGGCCGATATCCGACGTCGCCGAGGCGAACTGCGCCATCGGGGTCAGATGCGCGAGGATCGTGGCCTCGTCCGTCCCCTCGGACAGCTGGCCGCAGATCCCGTTGGCGAGAGCCATGACCGTGTCGTCAGGCAGCGCCGGTATGCCGGCCCCGGTCAGCGACTCCTTGTAGCGCAGGCCACGGGCGTCGAGGTGTGATGCGGCAGTGGTGGCGGCAACCGAGGCCGTCGACGGCGGGTCGGAGGCGGTGGCCTCCGAACACGCGGTCGACACGATCGCGGTGAGGACGAGCCCACACCCGATCAGCCGACCGCGACCGCCCGGTGTCACGACAGGATCCCGACCTCGGCCGGACCGAGTTCGGACAGCACCGCGGGCAACGTCTTCGTATGCACCACACCGAGTCGCTGCGTCGCGCGGGTCAGGGCGACGTAGAGGTCGTTCATCCCCCGMGGCGACTCGTCGAGAATGTCCTGTGGCTCGGCGATGAGCACCGAGTCGAACTCCAGCCCCTTGACGTCCCGCACCGTCAGGACGCTGACGGYGTCCGACTTCAGATCGGCGAGTGCGGCGACGAGGTCGTGGCCCCCGATCACGACAGTCGTGCCCGGTCCGGTTTCCCGGGACACACACGTGCGCACGGTGTCCGCGAGATCGGGTTCGGACACCTGCAGCGCCCACGGCGCGAATCCGGATTCGCGCACCGACCGCGGCACGGTCTGCTCTGTGTCGATCTCGGCGAGAACCCGCCGTGCCGACGTCATGATCTCCGCCGGAGTGCGGTAGTTGACGGTCAATTCCGTGAGCTTCCACCGTGCGGCCACGTACGGCTCGAGGATCCGTTGCCACGACGACGTACCCGCCGGGTCGCCGGTCTGCGCCGTGTCGCCGACCAGCGTCATCCAGCGATTCGGTATGCGCCGCATCAGCATTCGCCAGGCCATCTCCGAGAGTTCCTGCGCCTCGTCGACGATCACGTGGCCGTAGGTCCAGGTTCGGTCGCCCGCTGCGCGCTCCGCGGTGGTCTGGTGCTGTCCCACGTCGTGGCGTTCGGCCAGCTGACTGGCGTCGATCAGGTCGTACGCCATCAGAATTTCCGGGTCCAGCTCGTCCTCGAGATCCTGCGGCGCCGAACCGGTCAGGATGTCCAGGGCGCCCTGGGCATCCGCGATCTGTGCCCGCCACTGGCGGCGGGCGCGCTCCCGTTCGGCGGCGTCGTCGACGCCGAGCAGTTCCGCCAACTCGTCGAGGAGTGGCGCGTCGGCGGCACTGAAGCCGCGCATGACGGGGCGTCGCAGCGACTCACGTTGGGTTTCGGTCAGATTCGGCGCGGCATCGGCCAGCCGCTTCGGTGAGGCGTACAGCTCGGCGAGGACCTGCTGCGGCGACAGTTCCGGCCACAGCGCGCTGATCGCCGTCATGATCTCCGGGTCTTCACGCATCTCGTCCCGCATGTCGGCGATGTCGTCCCGGCTCAGCAGGTTCCCGCCGTCGACGACGTTGGCGCCCAGTGTGTCCGCGAGTTGCTGGGCGAGTGCCTCGATGACCGACGAGACGAAGATGGGCCGTGCCAGGTTGTGCGGGCGCCGCGACGACCTCGCCCGGCCACGAGCGCGGGTGACGACCTTGCGGTCGAGGGTGATCCGGTAGGTGTCGAACGTCAGCTCGACGGGACGCGACGGCACTTCCTGCCGATCCCGGACGGCCTTCTTGAGCACGTCCAGCAT
>NZ_JBFUGT010000498.1:0-3174 GCF_056402775.1 Rhodococcus sp. P3_B8 | reverse complement strand
CACCCTGAGAGACCTGGGCCTCCCACTTCCCGGTCGAGGCGCCGAGTACAACGTTGCCGGCAAGGTGGTCCTGATTACCGGCGGAGGTGACGGTATCGGACTGGCATCGGCGCGAGCGCTGCATGCCCGCGGCGCAACGGTCGCACTGCTCGACGTCAATCAATCGTCGCTGACGGCAGCCGAATTCGCGCTCGGCCGACGGCGGGTCCTCACCCTGGTCGCCGATGTCCGCGACCGTCCCGGCATGGATGCGGCCGTGCACGCGGTGATCGAGCGGTATGGGCGGATCGATGTGGTGATCGCGAACGCCGGAGTGACCCCGCCCCCGTCCACCCTCCGCCAGATCGATCCGGCGGGCTTCGACCGCGTCATCGACATAAATCTCACCGGTGTCTTCAACACCGTCCATCCTGCGATCGACGAAGTGATCGCGCGACGCGGCCACATCGTGGTGGTGTCGTCTGCGGCGGCCTTCGCACCCGGTCTCGGTGGCGCGTCCTACATGATCAGCAAGGCCGCCGTCGAACAACTCGGCCGGGCGCTCCGTCTCGAACTCGCCGGCTACGGCGCCTCCGCGGGTGTGGCGTACTTCGGGATGGTCGACACCCAACTGGCTCGGGCAACACTCGACGACGACGAGTTCGGCAGAAGGCTCGATGCGCGCCTTCCGCGTCCGCTGCGCCGCCGCATCAGCCCGGAGGATGCGGCGACGGTGATCGCAGACGCTATCGCCCGCCGCGCGGGACGCACCCTCGCTCCAGCGGCATGGCAACCGTGGGCCCTGGGACGAGGACTGGTGAACGTGCTCGCCGACGGCCACCTCGCGGCCGACGCCGAATGCCACCAACTGATCCGTGAGCTCGAAGAACGCCCCATCACCACACATGCGAGTGGATCCACGACAGCCGGTCCCGACGCGAGGAGAACACCATGACCATCGAGGAAGCGCCCCACACCCTGTGCGCAGCTTTTCAACGCACCGCCGCCATCGACCCGGACGCCATCGCGCTGCGAACGGTCGGTGATGCACAGACGTTGACCTGGCGGCAGTACTCGAGCCAGGTCCGCGACGTGGCAGCCGGATTCGCCGCACTCGGAGTCCGCCGCGGCGACACCGTCGCCGTAATGATGGCCAATCGTGTGGAGTTCTACCCCATCGATGTCGGAGCGCAACATGTCGGGGCGACGTCGTTCTCGATCTACAACACGCTTCCCCCCTCTGCCATCGCATACGTTCTCGGCAACGCCGAAGCCAAGGTCGTGGTGTGCGAGGCCCAGTACGTGGAGCGGATCAGGGAATCCGGCGCACAGCTGGACCAGATCGTCGTCATCGACGCCGAGGGAGGAATTGCCCCGGCCGGGACACTCACCTTGAACCAGATGAAGGCGCTCGGCTCACCGGACTTCGACTTCGACGCCGCGTGGCAATCGGTGCGACCCGACGATGTTGCAACCCTGATCTACACCTCGGGCACCACCGGCAACCCGAAAGGCGTGGAGTCGACTCATGCCGCATTGCTGTTCGAGGCCGGCGCGGTGTGCTGGATCCTCCCGATCGAGTTCGGAGACCGCATCACCTCCTTCATGCCGTCGGCACACATCGCCGATCGGATGACGGCGCTGTACTTCCAGACGGTGTTCGGAACGCAAGTCACCGTCGTCGCGGACGTGCGGGAGATCGCTGCCGCACTTCCCGACTGCCGGCCGACCATCTGGGGCGCGGTGCCGCGTGTCTGGGAGAAGCTGAAGATCGCGGTCGAACGGGCGGTGGCGAACGAGCCGGACGACGCACGACGGCACGCGTTGCAGTGGGGGCTCGATGTCGGTGCACGCCGGATCGAGATGCTCCGGGCAGGGCTGCCGGTACCGGAGGAACTGGAACACGAGTTCGTCAAGGCAGAATCGATGGTGTTGGCGCCGATGCGCGCCGAACTCGGATTCGACAAGCTCAGATGGGCCGTGTCGGGGGCGGCACCGATACCCGCCGACACGTTGGCGTTCTTCTCCGGGCTCGGGCTGCAGATCTCCGAGATCTGGGGGATGTCGGAACTGACCTGCATCGCCAGCGCGGCCCCGGCCGATCCCGCCAAACTGGGAACGGTCGGCAAGATCGTGCCCGGCATGGACATGCGGGTCGCGAACGACGGTGAGCTTTTCGTTCGTGGCCCCCTCGTCATGAAGGGTTACCGGGGCGAGCCCGCCAAGACTGCCGACGCCGTCGACGCCGACGGATGGCTGGCCACCGGTGACGTGGTGTCCATCGACCCGGACGGATACCTCGCCGTGATCGATCGGAAGAAGGAACTGATCATCAACTCGTCGGGGAAGAATATGTCCCCCGCCACCATCGAGAACGCAATCAAGGCCACCTCCTCGCTCATCGGCGGCGTGGCCACCATCGGAGATGCGCGGCCGTACAACACGGCCCTGATCTCACTCGATCCCGAGGCCGCAGCCAATTTCGCTGCGACGAAGGACATCCTGGTCGACGCCGCTTCCCTGGCACGAGACCGCGACATGATCGCGATGATCGCGACCGCCGTCGCGATGGCCAACACGTGCCTCTCTCGCGTGGAGCAGATCAAGCGCTTCCTGATCCTCCCCACCTTCTGGGAGCCGGGCGGTGACGAACTCACCTTGACGATGAAGCTGCGCCGCAAACCGATCGCCGAGAAGTATGCCTCCGCGATCGAGCTGCTCTACCGCGAACCACTCGCCCAAGGTGTGTATGAGCCCGCCGCCCGGACGTCGGGAGTCCCGGTGGGGAGCTGAGACACCTGATCCCTCATGACTCGTTCGCAACAACTGTGGAGACGAACCCTTGACTGCTCACCCTGCCATCACCGACATCGCATCCCCATGGATGGACGACGAACTCGGCGCGGTTGCCGAACTCGCCCGCAACTTCTTCGCCAAGGAGGTCACCCCCCACCAACGCCGGTTCGCCACACAGGGCTTTCCGGACAAGGAGGTCTACGGCACCCTGGGCAAGCTCGGCTTGTCGGGTATGTCGATTCCTACGGAGTTCGGCGGAGGGGGAGGAACTTTCGCTCACGATGCCGTGCTGTTCCACGAACAGGTGATGGCCGGTGACCACTCGTTGCAGCTCGGTGTGCACTCGGGAATCGTTCCGCACTACCTGAACGCGTACGGAAGCCGCGAGCAGAAATCGCG
>NZ_JBFUGT010000497.1:0-3186 GCF_056402775.1 Rhodococcus sp. P3_B8 | reverse complement strand
GCCTTCTCTCACACTTCGATATTCGGTTGTCGGATCAGCGATCGATCAGCTGCGGCGCTCACGCCGCGGGCCGTCGAAACCGTCGTACGAGCGACGCTCCGTGCGGCTGCGGAACCCGCCACCGGTCGTCGCCGCGGGGCGACGCTCCGACGTGGCCGCGGGGCGGCGATCGTCACGGCGGTCATCCCGGCGATCGTCGCGACGGAACCCGCCTGCCGCACCGCGGTTGTCGCCGAACTCGCGGCGGGGTGCGCTGCGGTCGAAGCTGCGCTCGCCGGTTCCGCGGTGGCTGTCGCCGCGGTCGCCGAAGTCGCGGCGCGGGGCCCGATCCGTGAACGTCCGGTTGTCCCGGTCGCCGCGGTAGCCGCCGCCACGGTTGTCACCGTCGCGCTGCGGACGGTCGCCCCGGTAGCCGCCGGACCGGTTGTCGGTCTGGTCGCGGCGCGGGCCGCGACCCTCGAAGCTGCGACCACCCGACGGACGGTCGCCGAAGCTGCGCTCACCACGGTCGCCGCGGTCGTTGCGATTGCCGCGGTAGCCGCCGCCGTCGTATCCGCCCTCACGGCGGGGTCCGCGGTCACCGAACTTGCGGTCGCCGCCACGCTCACCGCGGGAGTAGGTGTCGCGCACCGGTTCTCCGCTGGGCGCCTTGGCGCCGGTGATGCTGGCCAGCTTCTCCGAGCCGGGGGTGACGGGCACGGCGGTGGCGTCGACACCGGCCATCCCGGTCAGGCGGCGGAACGTGCGCTTCTGGTTGGGCAGCACGATCGCGACGACAGTGCCCTTCTCGCCTGCACGGGCGGTCCGGCCCGCACGGTGCAGGTAGTCCTTGTGGTCGGCGGGCGGATCGACGTGCACGACCAGGTCGATGCCGTCGACGTGGATGCCGCGGGCGGCGACGTCCGTCGCGACGAGCACGGGGGTGCGGCCGTTCTTGAACCGTTCGAGGACCCGGGTGCGCTGGTTCTGCGCCTTGCCGCCATGCAGCGCCTCGGCGGCGATTCCCACCGCGCGGAGGCGGTCGGTGATGCCCTCGCAGCCGAGCTTGGTGCGGGCGAACATGATCGTGCGGCCGTCGCGGGCACCGATCTCGGCGAGGACGTTGTCCTTCTGGCCGCGGTCGACGAGCAGCACGTAGTGCTCCATCGTGTCGACGCTGGCGCGACCGTCCTCGGTGGAGTGCTGCACGTGGTCGGGCAGGAACTGGCGGACCAGCGACTGCACCTCACGGTCCAGGGTGGCCGAGAACAGGAGACGCTGGCCGTCGGCCCGGGTTTCCCCGAGGATGGCCCGGACCTCGGGCAGGAAGCCCATGTCAGCCATCTGATCGGCCTCGTCGAGCGCGGTGATCTCGATGGAGTCGAGGATGCAGGTGCCCTGACGCAGGTGGTCGTTCAGCCGGCCGGGGGTGGCGACGAGGATGTCGACGCCGCGGCGCAGCTGGTCGACCTGCTTGCTGAACGGGGTGCCGCCGACGGCGGGGCGCACGGTCAGTCCCATGGCCCCGGCGTACGAGTTGAGGGAGTCGACCACCTGGAACGCGAGTTCACGGGTGGGAACGAGCACCAGTGCGCGGGGACGCTTGGGTGCGGGCCGGTCCTCGTGCCGGGACAGGCGGGTGAGCATGGGCAGGCCGAATGCGAGGGTCTTGCCCGATCCGGTCTGTGCGCGGCCGAGGACGTTGGTGCCGGCCAGCGCGTCGGGGACGGCCAGCGCCTGGATCGGCGACGGGACGGTGATGGAGTTGCGGGCGAGGGCCTGCACCAGGGGTGCGGGCAGGCCGATCTCGGCGAACGTCACGGTGGCGTTCTGGTCAGGGGTTTCGGTCTCGGTCTGCTCTAGTGGGGCAGACGTCGTCTGGACAGCGTTGGTCACGCAAATACCTCTCCGGGCATAGGGCGCGTCGCGGAGCGGGGGCTGTCATGCAGCACGCACAAAGGGACGAGCCAGGGCACATGTCACCTGGTCAATCCATTCGCGGAAGTGCGGGGAATTGGGCTGTGTGCCGTTTCAGTGTTGATGGGCCGCAGGGGCGACCGTCGACCAGTGTACGCGACGGGGCACCCGGTTATCGAACCCGGCGGGATGTGAGCTGGGTGACTACACGGCGCTGAACAACCGGCTCAGTTCGGTGAGCCAGGGGACGGCGACGGCGATGGTCGGCACCACGAGGATGGCCACCGACGCGGCGTAGGCGGCGAGAGCCACCGGGGTTCCCGCCTCCGAGGAGGCCAGGCGCTGCACCCGCAGCAGGGTGCTGGGACCACCCGCGGCCATGGCGCCCTTGGGGGCAATCGACCCCGAACAGGCGACGAGCGCGCGGGCCAGCGCGGTCGGTCCGGTGGCGCGGACGGCGGAGTCGTCGGCCAGCATCTCGACCAGCAACTGCACCGACCCGAGCGCGGACTTGCTGCGCACGACGGTGGGGAAGGCGGCGTTGACGGCGGTGAACGCCTCGAGGACGAGGTCGTGCCGGGCCCGCAAATGGGACCGCTCGTGGGTCAGTATCGCGGTGATCTCCGCGTCGTCGAGATTGGTGAACGTGCCCTGGCTCAGCACCACCCGCTGGCGCAGACCGGGCAGGCAGTAGGCGATGGGCTCGGTGACGTCGAGGACCCGCAGGTCCGGGGTGCGGGCGAGCGGTGACGAGGAATCGCAGCGGTCGAGGAGGTCGACCAGCATGCGGTGCCGGGCGCGTCGGCGACGGGTGCGGACCCCGACCTGCACGATCGCGAAGATCAGTTTGGCGCCGACGAGGAGGGTGAGCGCAAAGACCACCACGTACAGCAGCCACAGGGGCAGGCCCAGGGCGTCGATCTCGGCGACCGGCGCCGTGGTCGGGCGTCCGTCCGGTCCGGGGACCAGGAGCTGGCTGGCGATCGCGAGGCCCGAACTGAATGCGGACAGAACTGCGGCGAGGGCGATTGCCTGCCACAGCACGAGTGCTGCTCGGGGGGCGCGATGCGGCCATCGGGCACGACTCAACAGCGCAGGGACAGGCCCTGCGAGTAGAAGTGCGAGTACTCCGAATACCAGCGCGGTGGTGGCGTCCATGTCCTACTCATCATGCATGACGAACGTCAGCCGGCGCGAACGGTTCCCGACTGATTGTCTCCGGTGGACCGCTCCTTGGCCTCGAGCGCGGCGAGGGCCTCGCGGAGCGCGTCGGCCTCGTCGGCGCCGACC
>NZ_JBFUGT010000496.1:0-3200 GCF_056402775.1 Rhodococcus sp. P3_B8 | reverse complement strand
GTTCGGCGCACAACGCGCTCGTGGCGGTGATGACGGGGAACTACGGTCTCAGCTCGGTGGAGGTCGACCAGAGCGGCACCGTCAGCATTTCTCTGGGCACCGTCATCGAGAATGTGAAGGCCGCGCTGACCGAGCGTGGTTTCGCGTTCGCCGACAAGATCCCCGCGGTCGACAAGCAATTCGTGCTGTTCCAGTCCCCCGAACTGGTGAAGGCGCAGCGCGCCGTCAATGCCCTCGACAAGGCGTCGGCGATCCTGCCGTGGCTGGGAATCGCCTGCGCCGCCGCCGCGGTCGCCGTCGCCCCCACCGGCCGACGGCTGCGCGCGCTCTCCCTCGCCGGCCTGTCCATCGCCCTGGGAATGCTCGTCCTCGCGATCGGGATTCTCGTCGGACGCGCCATCTACCTCGACAGCGTCCCACCTGACATCCTGTCGCCCGACGCGGCGGCAGCGGTCATCGACACCGTCCTGGTACCGCTGCGGACGAGTCTGCGTGCGGTCGCGGTCCTCGGTCTGGTGATCGCGATCGGCGCCTTCCTCGTCGGCGGCTCGTCGTCCGCGACCGCCGTCCGTCGTGGGTTCGGGCAGGCACTGGACTTCGCCCGCAAGTCCGGCGCAGGCCGACCGCCGAACGAGGTGGAACGGTGGGCCAACCAGCTTCGGGTTCCGCTGCGCTGCGCCGTCATCGGCGTCGCGGCTCTGCTGCTGATGTTCTGGCGCTATCCCACCGGACTGGTCGTGTTGTGGATCGTGTTCATCGCCCTACTCGCGCTCGCGGCACTCGAACTGCTCATCCGCCCGGCCCGCACGGCCACCGCGCAGGACGATGGGACGAAGGAGGACTCGGGATCTACGCCGGTGTCTTCGTCGTGAGCGCCTGGAACTCGGCGTCGGTGATCGTCCCGTGGGTTCGCGCAGGTACCGCGATCGGATCGGGTTGGACAAGAATCTTAAGGGTGGAGGAGCTTGCTGTACTCGCGTCGGTGCTCGGGGAGATCAACCGCCGCCTCGCCGAACTGAGGTGTGAGGGCGGGGAGCTGTCGGATGGTGATGATGCTCGCCGCCAGATCCTGGTGCGGGACCGCAGTCGCACCATCTTGTACCGCACGGCCGTGCGGACCGGACACATCGATCCGATCTCGCATCGCAGATACCGCACCCTGATCGCCGAGTACACACCCGACGGCCGGGCTCGGCCAGGAATGGCGTGCGACGACGAATCCTGAACAAGGAACCCGGATTAGACGAACACCGCATGAGCAGCAAGCACTTCCGTCGCAGATTCTTGCGTCGAGGATGCGAAACACACGCGCGTGTTGACCCCGCCAAGCGACACCGACGTCAGCGGTTCCAGAGTTGGAGGAGTCGGCCTGCAGGCTGGGGGAGAGGATTCGGTGGTCGGTTCTCAGTCGTGGGTTGGGATCGGCGCCGTGGGCGCTGATGCTGGGATACCTGGCTGCTGCCGTTCGATCTCGTGCCCGACTTCATTCCGGTCGACAATCCTGTCGCGGGGACACCGGCCTCGCGCTCGTCCCGATGGCGCCGGACGCCCACTGGCTGCTCGCTTCGCCGAAATAGCTCTCGCCCTGCTGCTCTTCTCAGGTTTTTCGGTGGTCGGGCCGCGGTCCGCGCCACCGCGGCAGGGGTGGGGTCGTGGGGAGTCAGCGCACCGTACCGGGTGTCGTCCCGGGGGGCGGTGTCGGTGGTGGTGGTGCGGCGGCCGAGGAGCAGACCGAGGGCGATCATGGCGGCTCCGAGGGCGAAGTGCAGCCAGTTGTCGGCGGTGTTGACCGGAACGAAGTTGGCGGCGCTGTCCATGTCGATGAGCAGTCCGTAGAGCCAGAGCACCAGGTAGATGAGGCCGCCGCCGACGAGGAACGCTTTCGCTGTGGCCGCGGTCCTCGCCAGGATCAGACCGGCGATCCCGAACAAGAGGTGGACGATGTTGTGCAGGATGGAGACCTCGAAGATTCCGAGGAGTTTGGCGCCCGAATGGTGGCCGGCGAAGGTGAGCATGTCGTAGTCGGTGGTGATGCCGGGTATGAAGCCGAGGATCCCGACGAGCAGGAACACCGCACCGATGACCAGGGCCGCGAGCTGGATCGGGGTGCGGGTCATCGTGGTGGGGGTGGAACGCTGAGTCATCGCAGATCAACCTTTCTCGTAGTGCACGGTAAACGGGGGCGGAGCCGCCCGCGGCCGGAGCGGGAGGGGTTCGCTGTCACCGTCTCGGACCGCGAGCGACGAACACCGCCGACCGGGGCCGGTGCGTTCGGGGATGTGGATACCGTTGCGCGCCCGTTGATCCGGGTACCCGAAGGCGGGCACTGCTACGCGGTACGTGATATGAGCTGTGGGCAGGTCCACGAAGCCGTTCATCGGTTTCGGGGCCATGCCCACCACAACTGACGGGCTACGCCTCGCAGCTGTGGGCGAGAACCGTGTGCGGGGGACTCCGCTGGGTGATCGCCTCTACTCGAGGCCGACCACCTCGTGCGCGATGGTGGCCAGTCGGGTCTGGGCGGCGGAGACGATGCCGTGCCGGTTCTTGTGTGCCTCCTCGTACGCGACGATTACCCGCACGTCGCCCGGTTCGGTGAGCTCTTTCACCGCGGCGACCGCCTGGGTGACGTTGAGTTGGTCGTAGTCGTCGATGGACAGCTCCTCAGGTTCGAGGACACCGGCGGCGTCGCGGGATGCGGTCAGGGTCTTGACCGCGACGTCCCCGGCCCGGGCGCCGCGGTTGAGGAGCTGGTTCAGGGCGGGTGGGGTGGTGCGGACGGTGTCGAGGGCGCGGTTCAGGCCGCGCGCGGACCAGGTGACGGGGGTGTTGACCAGTCGCACCGTGGCGCCGGCGGCGGCCTGCAACGGGGTGCGGCGCAGCTTCGACGCGGCCACCATCCCGACGGCCAAGCACACCCAGTTCTACTCCATGCTCGGCACCCGCGGCATCTGGCACGACGGCTGGCAGGCCGTCACCACCCACCCGGCGATCAGCGGCTGGGCCCGGTTCCCCGACGACACCTGGGAGCTCTACCACACGGACATCGACCGCGCCGAGCTGCACGACCTCGCCGCCGACGAGCCCGGGCGGCTGGCCGAGCTGGTCGGGCTGTGGTTCCACGAGGCCGGCGCCAACCAGGCGTTCCCCCTCGACGACCGCTCCGCGGTCGAGATCCTCACCACCGCGCGCCCCCAGCT
>NZ_JBFUGT010000495.1:0-3209 GCF_056402775.1 Rhodococcus sp. P3_B8 | reverse complement strand
CCCGAACCCAACACATCCACGCGAGCCACCGTGACGTCCGGATCGGAGGCCATCGCCTCGAGCACCCGGGTGACCCGGCCTGCTATCGCGTCGACGGTGGCCCTGTCGACCAGGTCGGGTCGGTAGTGAAACGTCATGCGCAGCTGCGTGTCCACCGAGAAGGCGACGCTCAGCGGATAATGTGTGGCGTCGACGCCGCGCACGTCGACCACCCGGATGCCGGCGAGGTCGGTGTTCTCGGTCAGGCCTCCCCGGTCGATCGGGTACGACTCGAAGACGGTTGCCGTGTCGAACCCGATGTCGGGGCCGGCTGCTCGCTGGATGTCGGCGAGACCGAGGTGGTGGTGGTCGAGGAGGGCTGCCTGTTCCGCTTGTGTCCGGTCGAGCAGTCGGCCCAGCGTTTCCCGGGGGTTCAGTGTGATGCGTGTGGGCACGGTGTTGACGAACAATCCGATCATCGATTCGACGCCGGTCAGGTGCGGCGACCGCCCGGACACGGTGCTTCCGAACGTCACGTCGTGGCGGGACGTCGCCGCGCCGAGCACGATTCCCCACGCCACCTGCGTCACCGTGTTCAGTGTCGTGTTGCGGGTACGCGCGAGGGTGGTGAGGCCGGCGGTCACATCCTCGGACACGGTGAACAGGGCGCTCTCGGGAGGAGCCGACAACGGCCGTCCCCGTGCGTCCGGCAGCAGCAGTGTCGGGCCGTCGACGCCGGCGAGCGCGGTCGCCCACGCCGCTCGTGATTCCGCCGGGTCCCGGCGGTGCAGCCACGACAGGAAGTCTCGGTAGGGCCGGGGTCGCGGCAACGCAGACCCATCGTCTCCGGCCACATAGAGCGCGAGCAGTTCGCGGATCGCCAGCGGCATCGACCATCCGTCGAGGAGGGTGTGGTGATTGGTCCACACGAGCCGCGATTCGTGGCTGCCGGTGGCCACGAGCAGGAACCGCACCAGTGGGGCCCGGGACGTGTCGAACGGTACGGCCCGATCGGCGGTGAGCACCCGGTCCAGTTCGGCGGTGCGCGCGGCCTCGGGCAGGTCCGTGAGGTCGATTTCGCGGAACGGCAGGTCGACGGCCGCGGGCACCACCTGGACGAAGGTTCCGTCTCGGGCGGGGACGAACGCCACCCGCAGATTCGCGTGCCGCTCCAGCAATGCCTSTGCGGCGCGGCGCATCCGGGCCGGGTCGACGGCCCCCTGCAGGTGCAGTTCCACCTGCACCGTGTACGCGTCGATCGACGGTTTCGCGAGCAGGGCGTGGAACAGCAACCCGGCCTGCAGGGGTGCGGGCGGCCACACGTCGGTGAGCGCGCCGAAGCGCTCCTCCCACGTGTCGAGGTCGCTCTGGGTCACGTCGACGAGGGGAACGTCCGACGGTGTGAGTCCGCCTGCGTCCCCATCCCGAGCATGGGACACCAATGCGGACACCGCTTCCCGCCACCGTTCTGCCAGCCTGTCCACCTCGGCGTGCGCGAGCAGGGTGTCCGGGAAACCGAACCCGACCCGGAGTCGTCCGCCGATCACGATCGCGTTGACCTCGACGGCGGCAGACGCCGGCATGTCGGGGTCCGGGACGTACCGCAGGTCGCCGAACCCGTCTGCGGGACTCCAGCCGACCGCGGTGTCGTGATCGGCCGAATCCGGAACCTGGCCGAGATAGTTGAAGCTGATCTGCCCGGGTTCTGCTCTCGGCAGACTGCCGGCCGTGTCCGGGTTCAGGTAGCGGAGCAGTCCGTAACCGATCCCCATGTCGGGCACTGCCCGGAGGTGTTCTTTCACGCGTTTCACGGCGCTGCCCATGTCGTGGCCGCCGGCCAGCGCGTCGTCGAGGTCGATGCCCTGGAGATCGACGCGGACGGGGAAGACCGTCGTGAACCAGCCGACGGTGCGGG
The DNA here is from genome assembly GCF_056402775.1 of Rhodococcus sp. P3_B8. Taxonomy (NCBI): domain Bacteria; kingdom Bacillati; phylum Actinomycetota; class Actinomycetes; order Mycobacteriales; family Nocardiaceae; genus Rhodococcus; species Rhodococcus sp. P3_B8. The sequence continues at coordinate 1,315 of NZ_JBFUGT010000495.1, read as the reverse complement.
ACAGGTCGGCGCCCGGCACCACCTGCTGCTCCCGGCCGTGCCCTTCCAGCCGGATCAGCATCGACGTTCCCGGGATCCCCCGCTCGGCTCGCCACCTCGACGACGCCACCACCAGCGCCGTCAGCAGGACGTCGAGGACACCCCCGTGATACAGCTCCGGAAGGCGGGTGAGCAGAACGGACGTGTCGTCGGGGGAGGTCTCGACACTCACGTCTTGCAGCGCGGTCGCGAGGTCCCGGCCGGGATCGAGGGGGCGTTCGGTGATCGGCGGGTCGGGTCCGTCGACGACGTTCTGCCACCACACCAGTTCGGCGGCTCTCTCGCTCCGGACAGCTTCGTCGGCCAGCGCGTGCGCCCATCGGCGCATCGACGTCGCCGGTTCCGGGAGGGACGGCACGCTCCCCGTGCTGACCTGGTACCAGGCGGCGGCGAAGTCGGGCAGCAGAATCCGCCACGACACCCCGTCGACCGCGAGGTGGTGCGCGACCACGATCACTCGTCCCGTCCGGGCCGGGGCCGCGGCGGCGGGCTCCGGGTCGAGCCACACGAACTGGACGACCACTCCGTCGGACGGGCGCAATCTCTCCACGGCCGCTTGGTGTTCGGTCGCGATCAGCTCTGCCAGCATGCCGGGATCGGTCGCCGGGTCGAAGGCGATACGCCGGACCAGTGTGTCGGTGTCGATCTCGGTCGCGGCACGAGTCTCCATCTGCCACTGCCCGTTCGCGTCCCGGTAGAGCCGCGACCGCAGCATGTCGTGTCGTGCGAGCACCGCCGTGATCGTCGCGAGGAGCCGGTCCGGGTCGATGCCTTCCGGGAGGTCGAGCAGCACACTCTGGCTGAACCGCTCGAAGTGCCCGCCGCGCTCGATCAGGTACCGGATCACCGGCGTCGGCGGGAACGTGCCGATTCCGCCGCCCGCGAGTTCGGCGAGGGCAACTGTGGTCTCACCGTCCGCGATCTCCGATTCCGCCGCGAGCGCTGCCACGGTCCGGTGCTCGAACACCTGCTGCGGCGTGAACACCAATCCGCGTGCCTTGGAGCGGGATACGAGCCGGATCGACAGGATGCTGTCGCCGCCCAGCGCGAAGAACGACTCGTCCAACCCGACCTGGTCGAGCCCCAGCACCTCGGCGAACACCGACGCCAGCGTGTGCTCCGCCGCTGTCCGGGGCGCGCGGTGTGGCCCACGCGCAACGACGGGAGCTGGGAGTGCGGCACGATCCAACTTCCCACTCGCCGTCACCGGCAACTCCCCCAACACCACCACCACCGACGGCACCACACCCCCCGGCAACACCGACCCCGCAAACTC
>NZ_JBFUGT010000494.1:0-3225 GCF_056402775.1 Rhodococcus sp. P3_B8 | reverse complement strand
GTTCTGGTTGACGTGCTGCAGGAAGTACTGGCGGGCGGCGGCGACGTCCTTGTCGAACTGGATCTCACCGTTGGGGCCGTACAGGTTGAGCATTGCGTTGAGTGCGTGGTAATCGAGACCGTTCGTCGAGTCTCCACCGCGCGCGTCGCGCTCTACGCTCCCCGCGTCGATGGTGTCTGTGATGGTCGGCGCCACTTCTCGTGCTCCTCGTCGTCTAAGTGATCCCAGAATTCACCCAGACCGGCCCTGACCCGCTCGACGTCCTCGGCTGTGCCCATGAGTTCGAAGCGGTAGAGGTAGGGAACGTGGCATTTCTGAGAAATGATGTTTCCTGCAAAGCAATAGGATTCACCGAAATTGGTGTTTCCTGCCGCGATCACTGCTCGGATCAGCGACCTGTTGTGTGTGTTGTTGAGAAATCGGATGACCGGCTTCGGGACGTAACTGGTGTCGCGGCCCATGGCCGTCGTTCCCCCGCCGTAGGTGGGGACGATCAGCACGTAGGGTTCGCGAACCTCGAAGGTTCCCTCGCGGTCATGAATGGGTATGCGCGTCGCAGGCAGCCCGAGCCGCTGGACGAATCGGTGCGTGTTCTCCGAGGCGCTGGAGAAGTACACCAGCGATGTCATCGGTTTCCACCATCTGGACTAGTACTACCGTTTACTGCCGCCCGGGAATCGGTTCGATCTCCGCCTCGGGCGGTGCGATCGCCTCGCTTCAAGCAGCGTTTGCCGAGAGGGTCTTGATGCGGTCGGGGCGGAAGCCCGACCAGTGCTCGTCACCGGCCACGATCACGGGCGCCTGCAGGTATCCCAGTGCCATGACGTAGTCCCGGGCTTCGGGGTCTTCGGTGATGTCGACGACGGAGTATTCGATACCCGCCTTGTCGAGGGCCCGGTAGGTGGCATTGCACTGAACGCAAGCGGGCTTGGTGTAGACGGTGATGCTCATGAAGTCCCTCTTTCCACTGCCGAATGGAGCTGACGAAGTGTGTGTTCAGCGCACTGAGACTTCCCCTGATCGAGATGGCGGTGACCCCCGATGGAGATGCTCACCGAGTCGGTTCTCGTTGTGGTCTCTCAGTGCTCAAGACACTACACCTAGTGGCCGACAGAAACACTTAACCCGAGATGTTGTGAGTCACATTGATGAAATTCCCAGGTCGTCATCCCGCGGACCATAAATTTCGTGCTCGCTCTGGCGTGTCGCACATCACATCTTCGGTGTGACGCGGGACACCCCTCTCATCGCGCTCCTGCACTGGAGGCTTTTAACTGTTGCCGATATATCTAATCTAATCGATAGGTTCTGACACTGTCTGCCGGTGTGAATTGGTTAGGCGACTTGGGATGTCGGTGGTTGGGTGCGCAAGGCGGCAGGGAGGGCCGGTGGCCTTCTGGGCGCACCGGTTCGGATCACCGAATCTTTTGACCGCGCGGACCTCGACTCCTATCAGTGCAGGCCGCCCGGATGGGGGTGTGCGGGCCCGGGTCGGCGGGGGCAGCGGGCGGGGTTGGGCCGGATGCTCGACAACGCGGCCGAGGGTCGGTTCACGGCGGTGCGGGTGGTGTGGCGAGATCGATTGGCCCAGTTCGCCGGTGGGCTGGATCGGGCGGTACTTGTCGGAGGCCGGCGTTACAGTCGAGGTCTTACGAGACAGGAGCGACAGATCGCTGGTGGGAGGGTTGATGGATGACGTCAGGGCGGTGCCGGCATCGTTGTCCGGCCGGTTCTCTGGGCGCTGTGGTCGAAACAGAATCAACGACGGGGTCTCCCGCTCGACCGTCTTGCTACGTTGCACGCGCGCCCGCTGGCCGCTCGATTACGATCAGGCAGCCACGACGCCGCGGCACGGTTGGGAATGGGTTAACCGGTGAGCATCTCGGGCGTTCGCGGGTTCTTGTCACCGGCGGTGCCGGCGGACGGCTGGTGCATCATGGTCCGCGCGTGTCGGAACGTGAAGGTGCTGACCGATCCCGAATTGTGCCGGGTATGACCGGGCCGGGATCGACTGTGCCGCGGCAGTTCGCGTTCACCACCCGCGCGTACTTGGCGGTCGACGATGCGACCGAGGAGCCGATCGGACTCGACGATGTCGATATCCGGGTGGGGTGGCTCCTCGATCTGGTCGCCGCGGCCGGCGGCGAGTTGGTGTCTCGGCTGTGGCAGCCGGCGACGTTCGACGTGCTCGCCGCCGGTCGTGACCGCCAGGACCGCAGGCTGCCGGCGCAGGGGCATGTCACCGCGGCGCGTCTCGGCTGGAACCCGATCTATCCGGACGGGGTCTACGTGCCGTCGCGGGTCACGCGGGTGGTGACCGCGCAGGTAACGGCGACCCTGCGGACCCTGGCCTACCGAGATACCGCGATCGCGGCACTGTCGGCCCGATTCGACCCGGACACCGGTCGTCTGACCGCACCCACCGAGCCGGGCGACTATGTGCCCTCGGGTTACGCGCGAGGCGTGCGGCGACAGCTCCTCGCACACGCCCGCCGCACCGACAGGGCACCGGCCGGCCGGTTGCGGATCACCGACCTGCAGGGACCACCGCTTGCGAGCGCGATGGCCCAGCTCTCCGCCGCCGACCGGCAGCTCGCACGGATCACCGCGACAGTCCGTGAGCTGGTGTTGACGGTGAAGCTGCCCACCAGCCCCGCCCCGGTGGGGCGGGCGCAGTGGCGGCGGGTCCGGCTCACCGCAACTATCCCCGCGCACCTGCATGACAGAACTGTCATCGACTGGCATCTGCCGACCCTGGTCCTCGACCACCGGGGTCTGTTGTGGCGGTGCGCGGCGACCGAACTCGTCCCTGCGAACGACCTGGCCTCGGCCGCCGTCGCGGTCGGGGTGGACTGGTCCCCGCGCACCCTCGGTGCCGCCGCCATCACCGCGGACCACCCGGAGGGGCTGGTGTCGGATTACCGGGGCTGGACCTACGACGACCGGGGCCTCGGCGTCAAACTGGCGCGCCTGCAGGCCGAGGGGCAGCTGCTGCACGCCAAGGCGGCCCGGTTGACGCAATTGGCCGCCGCCGCCCCACCGGAGGTCCGCGCCGAGTTGGAGGCGAAGATCGCCGTCCTGAACAAGCATCGCGAGGCGGTGGGTGTCAAGAGAGGGAGGATCAACCGGGAACTCGCCTTCCACTTCGCCCGCCAGGTCACCGAGTACGCCGCCGCGGCGGACGCGGAGATGATCGCGGTGGAGGATCTCAGCACCCTCGAGACC
>NZ_JBFUGT010000493.1:0-3241 GCF_056402775.1 Rhodococcus sp. P3_B8 | reverse complement strand
GTTCTACCCGCTGGCGACCTCAGACGATCTCGCAGAAACCGAACGCCTCGTGAAGGAGGCCGGAGGCGCCATCGTTGCGTTGGTTGGAGACGTCCGCAACCTCGAAGACGTCCAAGCTGCGTACGACGCGGGTATCGCACAGTTCGGCAAGGTGGACATCGTACTGCCGAACGCCGGCATCATGCCCGTCATCGGACCGGGCGAGCAGCGGCAGGCCTGGCACGACGCGATCGACACCATGCTCACAGGTGTGTGGCACGTGCTCGACGTGACCGTGCCGAATCTCGTCGAACGGGGTGAGGGTGGCTCGATCATTATCACCAGCTCGGCCGCCGGCCTGACGAGCATCGGTCTCAACACCTTGCCTGGCCAAGCCGGGTACAGCGCGGCCAAGCACGGTGTCGTCGGCCTCATGCGGCTGTATGCGAAACAACTCGCGCCCCACAGCATCCGGGTCAACACCGTGCATCCGACAGGCGTGAACACTCCGATGGTCGCGAACGCCGAGTACGGCGAGTTCGTCAACGCCCACCCAGAGGTCGCCGCCGACGAGTCGTACAAGAACCCGATGCCCGTCGAGCTGATCGAGGCAGTCGACATCAGCAACGCGATCGTGTACCTCGCTTCCGACGAGGCCCGCTACGTCACCGGAGTCACATTCCCCGTCGATGCCGGCTACAACATCCGTTGAAAGCGAAGGAGCTTCACTGATGACCACCACCGAAACCGCAACCGGTACGACGACCCCGTCGATCGCCGATCGCGAACAAATCTTCATCGGCGGCCGTTGGGTCGACTCGACCGGTGACGAATGGGTCGATGTCGTCGACTCGTTCACCGAAGAGAAGGTCGCACGCGTCCGCACCGCCACCGTCGAAGACGTCACCAAGGCGGTTGCCGCTGCGCGTGAGTCGTTCGACACGGGTGAATGGGCGTCGCGCACCATAGCCGAGCGCGCCGACGTTCTCGATGCCATCGCGGACCGTCTCGAGCAGCGCGTGGACGAACTGACGCCGATCGGCGTCATCGAGGTCGGGGTGCCGGTCAGCGTCAGCCGCCCGACCCAGCAGATGACCGGCGGCCTGTTCCGGGCCGTTGCCGCGGTAGCCCGCGAGTTCGAGGTCGGCGAAGAGCGATCCCGGGCCGACGGCGGCATTTCACGCATCATCAAGGAACCGACGGGTGTGGTCGCCGCGATCATCCCCTGGAACGGGCCGATCGGCACGATCGCGTTCAAGCTCGCGCCGGCGCTCGCCGCGGGCTGCTCGGTCGTGCTCAAGACCGCACCCGAGGCGCCGATCTCACCGTCGGTTTTCGCGGACATCATTGCCGAGCTGGTCGCGGAAGGTCGCATCCCCGAGGGTGTAGTGAGTGTGCTGTGTGCCGACCGCGAGGTGTCGGAGTCCCTCGTGACCAACCCGGACGTCGACCACGTCACGTTCACCGGCAGCACCGCCGCGGGCCGGCGCATCATGTCCCTGGCCGGCGAGCGCATCGCACGCGTGTCGCTCGAACTCGGTGGCAAGTCCGCGGCGATCATCCTCGACGACGCAGACATCAACCACGTGCTGCAGACGCTGCCCATGGGTGGCTGCATGCAATCCGGTCAGGCCTGCATCGCGCTGACCCGCGTGCTCGTCTCACACAAACGTCACGACGAGGTGGTCGAGGCACTGAAGGCTGCGTACGGATCTCTGCCGATGGGCAATCCGTGGGAGCCGACCAACTTCCTCGGCCCGCTCGCCTCCAAGCGTCAGCAGGACCGCGTGCTCGGCTACATCGACATCGCGAAGGAAGACGGCGCGAAGGTTGTGCTCGGTGGTGGCCGCCCCGAAGGCCTCGATACGGGCTTCTTCGTCGCAGCCACCCTGATCGACGACGTGCAGCCGGATTCACGTATCGCGCAGGAGGAGGTCTTCGGGCCGGTCATCTCGGTGATCACCTACGAGGACGAGGAAGACGCAATCGCGATCGCCAACAACTCGGTGTACGGACTGTCGGGCGCCGTCTACACCGAGGATCTCGACCACGGTTTCGAGGTCGCACGGCGCATCCGTACCGGGACCATCAGCGTCAACACCGCGACGATGGACTTCACCCTGCCATTCGGTGGTTACAAGCAGTCGGGCGTCGGGCGGGAAGGCGGCATCGAAGGTCTCGAAGAGTTCTTCGAGACCAAGACCGTCCACCTGCCTGCTCCTTCCCAGTAGGTCTGCAGAACGCGGTGCCCCACGGATTCGATCCGTGGGGCACCGGTGCGTCGTGGGCGGTTCGCGCGGGGAACGGCGGACTCGCTCAGTTGGCCGACAGCTTGACATTGCCGGAGGGCGCGGCTTCCGTGATCGCGATGTTCTCGTTGCGCACCACGCCGTGCAGGAAGCTGCGAATCATTTCTTCGAACAACTGCCGGGAGGTCATCTCGTTTGCGCCGAGTGCTTTGGACAGCAGGGGCTGCGACTCCGGGTCGACGTTCGGGAAGATCGTGGACTTGGTGCTCGGCTTGCGCATCGCCTCGGTGAGCACCGCGCCGAGCGTCAGGCGCTCCATACCGTCGAGAATCTGGACGTGCAGGTGCGCGGGCACTCCGGACTCCTCGAGAAACCGGGCGGTGTCCTCGTAGGTGCCGATCAGCAGGTCACGGGGCAGATATTGCAGCAGGATCGGCGCGGCGTTGCGGTGTTTGAGGATCGACCGGCGAAGGTTCATGCTCAGCGTCACGAAGAATTCGGGCCAGTCCGGGCCGGGCTTGCGTCGCGGTAGGTTTCCGGCGCCGGCGATCTGTCGAGCGACCGCTTCGAGAATCTCCGATTTGTCGGAGAAATGATGGTAGAGCGAGGGTGCACGCACTCCGATGTGTTTAGCCAGGCGTGGCAGGCTGAACGCATCGAGTCCCTCGGAGTCGATGATCTCGATGGACGCTGCCACGGCGGCTGCGCGACTGATCAGAGGTTTCGACGGTCGGGCCATATCTCGCTTTCGGTTCGAGCAGTACGCCGAGCCTGGTCGGCACGGCAGATGGTCAGAATGGTATATGTTCCCGTCGGTAAGGTGGTCATACGGTGAGAACCGCCTCGTCGAGGAACTCCACCAAGCCTCGACTCGAGACGTCGTTGTCGTCGCCGCCCACCATGTGCCCCGCGCCGCCCACATCGATATAGCGCGACCCCGGAATCAGCTCGAGGAGTTCGCGCGCTCCTTCCGGACTGACCACATCGGACTGGGCGCCACGGATGAGTAACGT
>NZ_JBFUGT010000492.1:0-3242 GCF_056402775.1 Rhodococcus sp. P3_B8 | reverse complement strand
CACCAACGGGCTGCTGCGCCAGTACTTCCCCAAGGGCACCGATCTGTCCGTGCACTCCGAGGAGCACCTGCGGTTCGTCGCTGATGAACTCAACGACCGACCCCGCAAAACCCACGACTGGCATACTCCAGCCGAAAAGCTCAACGAACTACTCGATGGTGCAACGACCGCATGAATCCGCCCTACCAAAAAGGCGCACGGGCGCGGAGCGCCTAGGCCTGGACGGTCAGGCTCTGCAGGATCTCGCGAGCGAGCGCAGCGGTCTCGGACGGCGTCTTGCCGACCTTCACGCCGGCAGCCTCGAGGGCGTCCTTCTTGGCCTGCGCGGTGCCCGAGGAACCGGAGACGATGGCGCCTGCGTGGCCCATAGTCTTGCCCTCGGGGGCGGTGAAGCCCGCGACGTAGCCGACGACCGGCTTCGTGACGTTCGCCTTGATGTAGTCGGCGGCACGCTCCTCGGCGTCGCCACCGATCTCACCGATCATCACGATGACCTTGGTCTCGGGGTCCTTCTCGAACGCCTCGATGGCGTCGATGTGGGTGGTGCCGATGACCGGGTCGCCGCCGATGCCGATTGCGGTGGAGAAGCCGAAGTCACGCAGCTCGAACATCATCTGGTAGGTCAGCGTGCCGGACTTGGACACGAGACCGATCGGGCCGGTGCCCGCGATGTTGGCCGGGGTGATGCCGACCAGCGACTCGCCGGGGGTGATGATGCCGGGGCAGTTCGGTCCGATGATGCGGGTCTTGTTGCCCTTGGACACGTTGTACGCCCAGGCGTACGCCGAGTCCTGGACCGGAATGCCCTCGGTGATGACCACGAGCAGCGGGATCTCCGCGTCGATGGCCTCGACGATGGCGTCCTTGGCGAATGCCGGGGGGACGAACGCAATGGAGACGTCCGCGCCGGTCTTCTCGATGGCCTCGGCGACGGTGCCGAAGACGGGCAGCTCGACGCCGCCGTCGTGGGTGACGGTGGTGCCGGCCTTACGGGCGTTGACACCGCCGACGACCTGGGTGCCGGCCTTGAGCATCAGCGCGGTGTGCTTGGTGCCCTCGCCGCCGGTGATGCCCTGGACGATGACCTTGGAGTCCTTGGTCAGGAAGATAGCCATGTTTTTTGAGTCCCTTTACTTTGCGGCGAAGGCCAGCTCGGCAGCCTTGTCGGCAGCCTCGTCCATGGTTCCGACGACCGTGACCAGCGGGTGGGCGGCCTCGGCGAGGATACGACGACCCTCTTCGACGTTGTTGCCGTCCAGGCGGACGACCAGCGGCTTGTTGGCCTCGTCACCGAGCGTCTTCAGGGCGCCGACGATGCCGTTGGCGACCGCGTCACACGCGGTGATGCCACCGAAAACGTTCACGAACACGCTCTTGACCTGCGCGTCGTTCAGGATGACGTCCAGGCCGTTCGCCATGACCTCTGCGGAGGCGCCGCCACCGATGTCGAGGAAGTTGGCCGGCTTCACGCCACCGTGTTTCTCACCTGCGTAGGCGACGACGTCCAGGGTCGACATGACCAGGCCGGCGCCGTTACCGATGATGCCGACCTCACCGTCGAGCTTGACGTAGTTGAGGTCGTTTTCCTTGGCCTTGAGCTCGAGCGGATCCGTGGCGTCCTTGTCCTCGAACGCCTCGTGGCCGGGCTGACGGAACGCAGCGTTCTCGTCGAGCGTGACCTTGCCGTCGAGTGCGAGGATCTGGTCGTCCGGCGTGCGGACGAGCGGGTTGACCTCGACGAGGAGAGCGTCTTCGTTGATGAAGACCTCCCACAGCTTCTGGATCGTCACGGCCGCTGCGTCGAGCACCTCGGCGGGCAGCTTTCCTGCCTCGGCGATGCTGCGCGCGAACGCGAGGTCGACACCCTTGACGGCGTCGACGGGGATCTTCGCGAGAGCGTCGGGGTTCTCCTCGGCGGTGACCTCGATCTCGACGCCACCCTCGACCGAGCACATGGCCAGGTAGGTGCGGTTCGTGCGGTCGAGCAGGAAGGAGATGTAGTACTCCTCGGCGATGTCACTCGCCTCTGCGACCAGCAGCTTCTTGACGACATGACCCTTGATGTCGAGGCCCAGGATCGCCTCGGCGTTGGCCTGGGCGGCATCGGCGTCGGCGGAGTACTTCACGCCACCGGCCTTGCCGCGGCCTCCGACCTTGACCTGCGCCTTGACCATCACGGGCTTGCCGATTTCTTCGGCAATCTCGCGTGCGCCGGCGACCGTGTCGGTAACACGCCCAGCCGAAGTCGGCACCTCGTGCTTGGCGAAGAGTTCCTTCGCCTGGTATTCGAAGAGATCCATCTGCTCACCGTCTCGTCTGCGTTGACACCCGCTCGAGGGGTAGGAGCGGGTCTGTTTTGGACTTTAACCAGTTGCCGGGCCCGCTCTGCGCCCGCGTGTCTGCTATGTGGTCCACATCACGCGATATCACGTATTGAGGCGGGCCTCACCGCTGTCGACGGGGCGGACCTCACCGATTTCTGCTGCGTGTCGTGAGGGCCGCGGCAGCCGCAATCAACACTATGCCCACCGTTGTCGGGACGACACCGGCCCCCATTGAGGGATCGGTCACCCGGGCCGCGGTGAGCGGCCACGACAGGAGGTATACCCCCACCACAACGGCCGAACCGAGCAGGAGTGCCACCGCCCGGGCCGGCCGGGCACGTGAGGCGACGATCACTGCGAGGACCACCGCGACGCCCAGTAGGACGCGCCCCCACACGTCGAGGTTCCACGGGAACTCCGCGAACGACGCGGGCGCGTAGTCGTCGCCGCGTGCATCCGTCCCGTGGAAGAGCGGCAGTCCCAGTCCGACGAACGCGGCGACCGCCCCGAGACCACCGACCGCGAGGACCGCGATCGAGGTGGACGGCTCCTCGGACGTGTCGATCTCCTCACGTTCCGCCGAACCGGCGAACCACGTCAGCACGCCGGTGACGACAGCGGTGACGGCCGCACACCACAGCAGCGCGGCACCGATTCCGGCGCCGATTCCGGGGACGTCGGTGGCGAGCACGACGGACTGCGACACCGAGRCGACGGAGAACGGGATCGTCACCCACAGCACTCCGACCGCGGGGCGGACAGTGGAGGCGAACTCCGACAGCAGCAGCCAGACGCAGCCGACGACGAGCACGAGGGCGGCGACGAGCACGACCCGGGTGGCGTAGACATCGGGGCGCACGGCGTCGGCCGGGATGTCGAGGACGGGGAGCAGGGCACCGGCGGCGGCACCGGCGGCGG
>NZ_JBFUGT010000491.1:0-3267 GCF_056402775.1 Rhodococcus sp. P3_B8 | reverse complement strand
GACGACCCGGCCGCGGCGACGACCGCACGGGTGGACCGCGACATTCGCATGCAGGAACTGGTCCGCCACTCCCTGTCGATCGCGGATGCCGCGGACCGTCTCGGGGTGACCGCGGCCCGGATCCGGCAACGCCTCGGCGAGGGCACCCTGTGGGCGTTCCAGTCGGGCCGCAACCGATTGCTGCCGCCCGCCCAGTTCACCGACACCGGTGCGGTGCCGCACCTCGACCGGGTGATGCCGTTGCTGGCGAAGGATCTGCACCCGCTGACCGTGCAGGCATTGCTGACCCTCCCGCAACCGTCCCTGACCGTGGAGGGCCGGCCGGTGTCGATCGTGGCGTGGCTGACCGGCAGCGCCGGAACCGCCGCCGATATCGAACAGGTTCAAGACGTGATCACCGCCGCCGAATGGGAATCGGCATAGATGGGGTCGATGCTGCCGACGCCCCCCACCATCGCCGACCTTCGTGATGCGGGCCTGCGCGGCGAGGAAGTGATCGACTGGCAACCGGCCGAGGTGGTGTGGCGGGTGCATCGCACCACCGGCACCCACGTGCTGCCGTGGAATGGATTGCGCACGTTCGGGCCGATCCTGCGGTTCGACCACCACCCACCCCCGCGGGCCGAGCATCCCGGTTACGGCATCTGGTACGGCGCCTCCAGTCCCCGCGGCGGGTTGGCCGAGGCGTTTCAGAGTTCCCGGGTGATCGACCGGCACCGCGGCGACCCGTATCTGACCGGGCTGCGATTTATCCGCCCGGTGAGACTGCTCGATGTGTCCGGCATCGGGGAGGGGGCGTGGGTGACCCGGGTCGGCGGCAACCACGCCCTCGACTCCGCCGCGCACGGCCGAACCCAGCACTGGGCCCGCACCATTCACCGGGCCCATGACGATCTCGATGGGATCGCCTACCGCGGCCGGTTCGCCGGCGGTGTCTGCATCGCGATCACCGAACGCGCCGCCGACGCGTTTCCTGCGCTGCCGGCGTTGTCGCTGCCGTTGTCGCATCCCGGGTTGTCCGGGCCGATCGACAGCGCGGCCTATCAGCTCGGCTACACCATCACCTGACGCTGCGACGCACGTGGGCGAACCGGTTGGGCACGCGGCGCATGTCCCGTGACGGAACGACATCGATTGCAGGACGCGCTTCCGTCGGCGGAGGGAAGTGATCGGTACACGTCCGGTCGGACTGTATGTCGGTGTCCCGTGTCGGTGTCCGCAACTCATCATTCGGATGGTGTATTGACAACCGGAAACCCTGCATCTGAGTCCACTACGGATGATGTGGGTTTCCGCCCCGGCCGCGCACGGTTGTAGCGGCCTCTATGAGGTGGATCCACCCGCCGGTGACCCACGACGACGCTCCCGGTGCTGGCCTGCGTCCTTCCATGGCAAGACCCGGTACGTGTGAGAACGCTGCGGGCCTCGGCGTGACGGTAACCAGAGTGTTGTTACGAACCTCAGGCGGTGGGAGTGGTGGGGAGCCAGTTGTAGTTCTGCTCGTTCCAGAATCCACACCGGTGGTCCGCTGCGTACTGCTCCGTGCTGACGGTGCGTGTGTTGGGGCCTGAATCCAGAACCATGATTTTGCCCTCACCGATCGCTGACCATTCGGGCTGAGTGGGAGCAGTGGGACTGCCGTGCGCGGCGAATCCTGCCCAATAGGCCATCATCGTTTGCGACAATTGCTGCTGTTCTGGAGTGAACCGCGTCGCCAATTCCCCGCCCCACAGGTACGGCAGCTGGGTGGAATGCGCTGCTCCTACGTTGAAATCGGGGAGTTTGGTTTCGCGTGTTGGCGCGTGCTCGTCGTCGAACCTGTAGAAGAAGACTCGTGGCTGGTGGACAGCCATTTCGTTCGCCAGCGTCAGGTATTGGCATCCTCCGAGCCCGTAGAACACACTGCTGTCATTCCATATCGTACTGAGTGCGTAGGCTGCACCGTACGGACTCGGGAATGACGAGTATGGGTACTGGTCGGCGACAGCGTGTGCAAGTGGTCCGAATTCTTCTTGCAGTTCCTGCTTGTATCGGTCCTCGGTCACGTCTGCGAAAGGGATTGCCCAGCCTCGGGTTTCATCACGTGTCTCTCCGATCATGATGGGGACGTTGTTGAACGAACCAGACTTGATCGCCGCGTCTGGTGCAATCGGAAGTTCGGGGCCCCCAACGATGGGCAGAGGGCCTGTGAGGATTCCCCCGAAATTCGTGCTCGCTGCGAGAAGTTCGTCACCAGATCTGGAACGTAGACACTGGGCCATGTCGCCGGGTTCGGAGCAGCCTGTCGAAACAGCGAACGAGGCGGCGTCGGCCTGGGCTTCTTCAGTTGAGTGGCTGGGGCATCCGCCGCTTTGGATGATCGCGCCCTGGAACAGACCGCTCGCTGTCGGCGACGCGAGTTGGGCGCACACCGAGTGTCCTCCGGCAGATTGGCCCACAATTGTGACTTGACTGGGGTCGCCGCCAAAGCCTGCGATGTTCTCTTGAACCCAGTGCAGGGCTGCTTGCTGATCCAGGAGTCCGAAGTTGCCTGTGGTGCCGTCATCGGCCCCAGGTAGCTGGAGGAAGCCGAAGGCGCCGAGTCGGTAATTGATGGTGACAACGACTGTGTTGAACTTTTCCGCGATTCGTGACCCATCTGACTGGCTTCCCGAACCACTCATGAAGCCACCTCCGTGAATCCAGAACAGGACCGGGAGGGGCCCTCTAGTTCGTTCGGACGGTGTATATACGTTCAGATACAGACAATCTTCGCCATAAGACACATCGTTGCTGCCACTGCTCACCGGTTGATAGCACCTCGGGCCGAATTCCGCTGCTGAACGGATGTCGTCCCACGTCGGCGTCGGTGCGGGTGGCTCCCACCGCAGGGTGCCGACGGGTGGGGCCGCATAAGGCATGCCGAGGAACTGGTCCACCTGTCCAGCTGATATCCCCTCTACGTCACCAGTTTTCGTTGTGACGACCAACGAATGACTGTCCGATTCTGCTTGTGAGCGTGAAGCTGCATGCTCGGGCCCCGCATGTGTGCCGCAACCTGTCAGGGCCGCCGTCAATGCCAGCACGATAGTTGTTTTCGCGAACAGTCGCGTTCTAACGCTCACCCAAATCTCCTTGGATTGTCAGATGATTGCCTGGTCGAACGAAATGAAGGCGCCGATGTCGCCACGGGCGAGTAGGGCGGATTGCTCGGGAATACTGGTACCGATCGTTTTCACGGCGGCAGGCTCACCCCGAGACTTCGCAGGTACAGGAAGGCTTGGAGCC
>NZ_JBFUGT010000490.1:0-3286 GCF_056402775.1 Rhodococcus sp. P3_B8 | reverse complement strand
GTCCCAGCTCCAGCACCTCACACTGCACGGGGACGCCGTCGCATACCGGATGGAGGGTGAGGGCGAGACGCTGCTGCTCGTACACGGGATGGCGGGAAGTTCCGCGACGTGGCGTGCCGTTTTCCCGCAGTTGGCGCAGCGGTACCGGGTCCTGGCGCCGGACCTGCCCGGCCACGGCGATTCCGCCAAGCCGCGCGGCGACTACTCGCTGGGCGCGTTCGCCGCGTGGCTGCGCGACCTCCTGAACGAACTGGGCATCGAACGGGTGACCGTCATCGGTCAATCCCTCGGCGGTGGGGTGGCGATGCAGTTCAGCTATCAGCATCCCGAACTGTGTGACCGGCTGGTCCTCATCGGCAGCGGCGGACTGGGACCGGACGTGAACTGGACCCTGCGGTTGCTGGCGGCGCCGGGGTCCGAGTTCGTCCTGCCCTTGGTGGCGCCCACCGTGGTTCGTGACGCCGGAAACAAGGTCCGTGGCTGGCTGGCGGCGGCCGGGTTCCACTCGGTCCGCGGCGACGAGATGTGGAACGCCTACTCGTCGCTGTCCGATTCGGCCACCCGGCAGGCGTTTCTGCGGACGCTCCGCGCGGTCGTCGACCATCGGGGGCAGGCGGTGAGCGCGCTGAGCCGTCTGTACCTGAACGAAGGTCTCCCGACGCAACTGATCTGGGGCGATTCCGACGGCATCATCCCGGTCRCGCACGGATACGCGGCGCACGAGGCGATTCCCGGGAGCCGGCTCGCCGTCCTCGACGGTGTCGGGCACTATCCCCACCTCGAGGATCCCGCCGCGGTGGTCGAGATCATCGACGACTTCGTCTCCACGACGCCGGCGCGGACCTGAACGATCCGTTCCCGGCGGCGCTCGCGCGGCGTCCGGTGACCAGAATGTAGACGCTGACCAGCAGCACCCACGCCGGGAACGCCAACGTCGACCAGAGGCTGAAGTCGACGATCACCAGCAGCCCCAGGGCCAGCAAATACGTGGTCACGACGAGCCATCGCGGCATCAGCCCGGTCCGCAGCCAGATCGTCCCCAGCGAGATCATGAACACCGCGGCCATACGCAGCGCGTAGACGTGGTTGATCTGCRGCATGATCTCGCGGCCGAAATCGACGATCTCGTTCGCGGAGCTGCCCGAGTGACGGGCAATGGCGAGCACGCCGCCCGCCACCCCCATCGAGACGAAACCCATCGCGAGAAACAGCAATCCGCTGCCGAGGAACACCGTCGCGAAGAATCGGTCCTCGAGGTCGCCGAGCCGGTCGCGGATGACGCCGATGAACCAGAGGAACGCGATCCCCGCGAACGGAGCAAGCAGCAGGGCCGCCTTGATCCGCATCTCGCCGCTGCCCACCCAGGGGGTTTCGTCGAACGGGTCCGCCGGCAGCGCGGTCCGCAGGAGGACGAGGCTGGTGGCGAACAGCACGGCGAAGACGATCCCCGCGACGGCCGCCGAGCGTGGCGTTCTCAGCCGGCGGAGGTCCTGCGCGCGCTGCGTTTCGGCCATGAGTCGATCCTCGCTCGAGGAGCGTTCGGGATTCACCGATTCGCGTCAACCGGGGAACACCCGCCGGTCGGTTTCCCGCTGGGCGGAACGCCGCATGGCGTGCCGCATCCCCGAGAACTGTGATGTCAATTACACATTCACGAGACTTCGACCACCGAATGTGACCACCCACCCCTACCGCCCGGCTCGGGCCGCGCCGCAGTGCCGCGGCGCCGTCACGAGTCCCGTGCAGGTATTCGAAAGGACCCGATGATGGTCACCCATGCGACCACCGAGCGATGGACACCCCGCCTGATCTTCTCGCTCGCCTCGATCGTGTTGCTGCTGGAGATGCTCGCGGTCAGCTACATGATGATCTCGATCGCGTTGCCGCAGATCGTCACCCACTACCAGACGACGCAGGGCGCATGGCTGCTCACGGCGTTCCTGCTGGTGGGAGCGATCACCTGCCCGCTGATCGGCAAGCTCGCCGATACACACGGCAAACGGAGACTCCTGCTGACGGCCGTGGGCCTGTCGGCGCTCGGGTCGCTGATCTCGGCGATCGCACCGACGTACGCGGTGCTGATCGCCGGCCGCGCCCTCACCGGTCTGCTCGTGCCCTGCCTGTTCCTGAGCTATTCGCTCATCCGCGACGTCTTCCCCGCCCGGACGGTGGCGTTGGCGGTCAGCATCGCCACGAGCGGCATGGGACTCATCGCGATCCCCGCACCGTTCTTCACCGGCTGGCTGATCGACAATTTCGGCTTCCGGAGCATCTTCTGGTTCTTCGTGGCCGGTCTGGTGATTCTCGCCGTCCTGATCCGGGCGACGACCGCGGAATCGCCGGTGCGCCTGCGCGCCCGCATCGACCTGATCGGCGCGGCGCTCCTGGGAGCCGGACTCGCCGGCATCCTCGTCGGGGTGAGCTTCGGGCCCTCGTGGGGCTGGACGTCGGGGTCGACGATCGGGTTCCTCGCCGGCGGTGTCGCCCTGCTGGTGGCGTGGACGGTGTCCGCACGACTGCTCGCGGACCCGCTGATCGACATCCGGTTCTTCGGTAAGCGGCCGGTGTTCCTGACGGCGCTCGGCGCGGGATTCTGCTACGGCACGTCCGCGGTGTTCACGATCATGCTCCCGATGATGTGCATGACCCCGGCGATCCTGGGGCTCGGCTACGGATTCGGCATCAGCGCAGAGGGATTCGCGATCTTCCAGGCGCCGCTGGGTGGCGCCGTGGTGATCGGCGGACTGATCGTCGGAACCCTGGTCCCCCGGAACGTCCGCCCGCGGACCCTGATGGTCGTGGGCATGCTCGTGATGGCCGCCGCCTGCCTGCTCACGGCGATGGTCCACGATGACAAGGCACTCCTGATCGGCTTCGCCGCACTCCTCGGCGTGGGAATGGGCATGGGGTACGCCTCCGTCCCGAACCTGCTCATCGCCGCGGTGCCGCCGCAGTTGCAGGCGACGACGGCGAGCATGGTGGCGGTGTTCCAGAGCATCCTGCCCGCAATCCTCCCGGTGATCGTCTTCTCGGTGTTGAACTCGCACATCGCGACCGTCATGCAGGGTGCGGTCTTCTACACCGACACCGGCATCACGATCGCGTTCGTGATCGGCGCGATCTCGGCGCTGCTGGGCGCGGTCGTGGCCTTCGCGTTGCCCCGCCGGATTTCGCAACTGAGCGCGCCCGGTTCGGGGTCGGCGGCCGCGGCCGACACGGACGGGGCCGTCGTCCTCGCCCACTGAGCCGCCGGTCTCACACCGTCGTCGCCGCGACTCCCCCGTGG
>NZ_JBFUGT010000489.1:0-3340 GCF_056402775.1 Rhodococcus sp. P3_B8 | reverse complement strand
GTCCAGCTCACCAGCAATTCCCCGAGCGGCTCGGGCTGTTCGAACAACACCGACTGCTCGCGATACAGCTCGAGCAGCGCGAGGAATCTTGCCACGATCAGGGTGGTCACCTCGCACTCCGCGACCAGGTCGCCGAACGTCGCCCACTCCCCGGCTCCCCGTTCGCGGAGCAGTTCCAGCATCCGCGCCGCCTGTTCGGGCACCGACACCGCGTGCATGTCGTGCAGATGGTCGAGTCCCACGGTGGGCTTCGGGCGGGGTGTGAACACGGTCGCGGCGACCTCCGCGAACCGCTGCGGGTCGACCCCGAGCAACACTTCCGGCAGCAATTTCGTGAACTGGTCCTCCAGTGCCGCCGAACGCGGGTACCGGCGCAACGCGGCCGCCTCGAGCTCACCGAAGAGTTGCGCCACCTGCTTGTACGCGCGGTACTGCAGCAGCCGGGCGAACAGCAGGTCGCGCGCCTCGAGGAGCGCGAGGTCCTCGGCGTCCTCCACCTGCCCCGCCGGGAGTAGACGCGCCGCCTTCAGGTCGAGCAGCGTCGCCGCGACCACCAGGAATTCCGTGGTCTGATCGAGACCCATCTCCGTGCCCAGCGAGCGGGTGTAGGCGATGAAGTCGTCCGTCACCTGGTGCAGCGCGACCTCCGTCACATCCAGCTGTCGCTGGTTGATCAGGGTCAGGAGCAGGTCGAACGGTCCCTCGAAATTCCGCAGCGTCACCCGGAAGCCGGGCTTGACCGCGGGCGCCTGCTGATCCTCGGCCTGCGTTACCTGGACCTGCGGGTCCTCGGTCTGCGGTGGAGCCGAAATGTCTTGCGTATTCACCACTTACCGGCCGGACCGGTGAATGACCTCGCGAGCCAGAGCACGGTACGCCTCGGCGCCGGTCGATTTCGGCRCCCAGGTGGTGATCGGTTCCCCGGCGACCGAGGTCTCGGGGAAGCGCACGGTGCGGTTGATCACGGTGTCGTACACGAGGTCCCCGAACACCTCCACCACACGGGCCATCACTTCACGCGCGTGCAGGGTCCGCGAGTCGAACATCGTCACGACGATGCCGGCGAGTTCGAGCCGCGGGTTGAGCCGGTCGTGGACCTTCTCGACCGTGTCGTTGAGCAGCGCCAGGCCGCGCAGGCTGAAGTACTCGCACTCCATCGGAATGATCACCGAGTCCGCGCAGGCCAACGCGTTGACGGTGAGCAGACCGAGGGACGGCTGGCAGTCGATCAGGACGTAGTCGTACCGGTCGAGCACCGGATGCAGCACCCGTCCGAGCGTCTGTTCCCGCCCGACCTCGGTGACGAGCTGGATCTCCGCCGCCGACAGGTCGATGTTGCTCGGCAGGAGGTCGAGGCCCTCGACGCGTGTTCGCATCAGGACGTCGTCGATCGCGACGCGGGGTTCGACGAGCAGGTTGTGGACGGTCAGTTCGAGGTCGTGATGCGCGACGCCGAGCCCCGCGGACAGCGCCCCCTGGGGATCGAGGTCGACGAGCAGGACACGTCGGCCGAATTCGGCGAGCGACGCCCCCAGGTTGATCGTCGACGTCGTCTTGCCGACGCCACCCTTCTGGTTGCACATCGCGATGATCTTGGCCGGGCCGTGCGAGGGCAGCGGGGCGGGTTCCGGCACCGCACGTGTCGGCCGTCCCGTGGGCCCGAGCTCCTCCTCCACGACCACGGCAGCGTCCTCGAACAAGGCTGCGGGTTCGGATTGCCGCACGTCGAACATGTCGCCCTCCTGTTGCGAGTGCTCTGACTCCGCCGCTGGCGGCTGCGGTGTCACCACGGTCCGATGATCCCCTGTTCTCTCGATGATCGCTGCCGATCCCACATCGTTATACGAACGCTACCGCCTCGTACCGTGAAATTTCCCCTCGACACGCTTTCCGTCACCTCGCCCGGGGGTGCGCTCCGGCCCACACCTCGCGCAGCGCACCCACTGTCACCAGCGTATATATCTGGGTGGTCGTCACCGAGGCATGCCCCAGCAGCTCTTGGACGACGCGGACGTCGGCGCCGCCGTCGAGCAGATGCGTCGCGAACGAGTGACGGAGCGTGTGCGGTGACACCGCCGACGAGATGCCCGCCGCGTCCGCCGCGGTCTGCAGCACCTTCCATGCGCTCTGGCGGGACAGGCGTCCGCCGCGGACATTGAGGAACAGCGCGGGTGTTCCGCGTGATGCCAGCRCCGGCCGGCCCCGGATCAGGTAGGCGTCGAGGGATTCGACGGCGGGCCGGCCCACCGGCACCACCCGCTGCTTGCCGCCCTTGCCCCGCAGCAGCACCGACCGGGTCTCGGTGTCGACGTCGTCGACGTCCAGGCCCACGGCTTCGGAGATGCGGGCGCCCGTCGAATACAGCAGTTCGAGGAGCGCGCGGTCACGGACCGCCCGCGGACCGTCGGCGGGTCCGCTGCCGCCGACCGCCTCCAGCAGCGCCAGCACCTCGTTGACCGGCAGCGATTTGGGGAGCCGTTTCGCCGGCGACGGTGGCCGCACGTCCCGGGCGACGTCCACTGCGGTCATCCCCTCGGCCGCGGCGAACCGGTGGAATCCGCGCACCGCGATCAGGGCGCGGGCCGCCGAGCTCGCGGCCAGCGGCGGCAGTTCACGATTCGGATCGCCGGTGCGCAGCGCGATCACGAAGTCGCTGACATCCTGTTCGCGGATCCGGCCGATGTCGGTGACCTCCCGGTCGGCGAGGAACTGCGTGTACCGCTCGAGGTCGCGGCGATACGAGCCGAGGGTGTTGCGGGCGGCTCCGCGCTCGACAGCCATGTGGTCGAGGTACGAATCCACCTGCCGCGCAATCACCATGTCATGCCCGCGCGGCCTCGTCCCCGCCGGCGCGCGAGCGTTTCCTCTCGCTGAACCTGTCGGGGCGATCGACCCAGGGCACGGTCACGTCGCGGAGTTCGCCGACACCGCCCGGGCGGGACCGGGCAGCGGCGAGTGCCATCACTCCGGCCACGGCCGTGGCGTTGACGATGGTCCCGTTCAGCACCATCGACACGACCTCGTCGAGCGGAATCCGCTCGATCTCGAGGTCGGCTTCCTCGTCCTCCGGGTCGGGCCGGTCCACCTCGTACAGGTCCTCGGCGAGGAACACACGCACCGACTCGTCCGTGAACCCGGGTGAGAGAACGACATCCACGAGAACGGACCAGCGACGGGCCCCGAGTCCGGTCTCCTCCGCCAGCTCGCGCCCGGCCGCGTCGACCGGGTCCTCCCCCGGCTCGTCCAGCAGGCCCGCCGGGATCTCCCACAACCGGCGCCCCACCGGGTGCCGGTACTGGTGGATCAGGACCACCCGGTCCTCGTCGTCGAGCACCACGAC
>NZ_JBFUGT010000488.1:0-3341 GCF_056402775.1 Rhodococcus sp. P3_B8 | reverse complement strand
CCTCAGTGCGGCGTCGACGAGGTCGATGCACTGCCCGAGCCCGTCCTCCGCGAACACGACGTCGTCGGGACCGTCGTCGATCGCGACGAGTGAGTCACCGGGGCGGACGATGTTGCGGCGCCGCAACTCGAGCGGGTCGATGTCGAGCGCGACTGCCAGCTCGTGCATGGCGGACTCCACCGCGAAGGCGGGCTGGGTCATGCCGTACCCGCGCAGCGCTCCGCTGGGCACGCTGTTCGTGTAGACGGAATACCCATCGAACTTCTTGTTGAGACACCGGTACGCCGAGATGGCGGCACCGGCGGCGAACAACGTCTCGCCGCCGTGGTTGCCGTACGCGCCCGTGTTCGACACGTTGCGCACCCGGAACGCCGTGAGTGTGCCGTCGGCCCGGGCGCCGAGCGTGATCGTCAGCTTCATCGGGTGCCGCGGCGACGCCGTCGTGAACTCTTCCTCCCGAGTGAACTCGAAGCAGACGGGCCTGCCCGTGTCGAGGGTGGCGAGCGCGACCAGATCCTCCGAGATCACCTCCTGTTTGCCGCCGAAACCACCCCCGACGCGCATACAGAACACGCGCAACTGGTCGGGGCGCAGGTCGAACAGGTGAGCCAGCTTGACCTTCGCGATCGACGGCGACTGCGAACTCGTGCGCACGTGCAGGCGGCCGTCCTCCATCCAGGCGATCGACCCGTGCGTCTCGAGATGAGCGTGCTGCACGCGCGGGGTGAAGTAGGTGCCCTCGTGGATCACGTCGGCCTCGGCGAACCCCGCCTCGATGTCACCCACCTCCCCGTGGAGCTCGAGCAGGATGTTGTGCACGGGATCCCGCACGAACGGGTCGTCCGAACCGTGCAACTGCGGTGCACCGTCGGCCATCGCCTCCTCCGGGTCGAACACCGCGGGCAGCACGTCGTATTCGACCACCACCCTGCGACACCCCTCCTCCGCGGCGCCGACCGTGTCGGCCAGCACCGCGACCACCCGCTGACCGACGAAGCGGACCGTGTCGTCGAGGATGTACGTGTCGTCGGGGTCGACGAGATGATCGGTGTGGATGGCGGTCGTGAACCGCTTCCGGGGCACGTCCTCCCACGTGTACACGCGGTGCACGCCGGGGACGGCGAGCGCCGCCGTCGTGTCGATCGACACGATGCGGGCGTGCGCATGCGGAGAATGCAGCACCTCGAGGTGCAGCATGCCCTCGATCTCGGTGTCCATGGTGAACTCGGCGCGGCCGGTCACCACATCGGTGGCCGCGGGTGCCCCGACGCTGGTGCCGACCGCGCGCCCCGGCTCGGCGACCTCCACCGCGGCGACACCGTTCACGGCATCTTCGATGGCCCGATAGCCGGTGCAGCGGCAGAGATTGCCCTTCAGCGCGCGTGGCAGGTCTTCCTTCTGGGCGTCGGTGAACGTCGCCGACGTCATGATCATGCCCGCGGTGCAAAATCCGCACTGGAACCCGGGGGCGTCACGGAACTGCCGCTGCAGCGGATGCAGGTCGTCCGGCGAACCGAGGCCCTCGATGGTGGTCACCTCCCGCCCCTCCGCGCGGAACGCGGGCGTGATGCAACTGTGCACGGGATCGCCGTCGAGCCACACCGTGCAGGCTCCGCAATCGCCTGCGTCGCAACCCTTCTTGACGCCGTGATGACCGAGCGACCGCACGAACGTGCGCAGGCACTGCCCGGGATTCGGTTCCTCGTCGAACGCCCTGCCGTTCACGGTGTACGTCATTGCCGGTCTCCTGCGGTGAACTCGGTCCGGATCTCCTCGGCGAAGTGCTTCGTCAGATGGCGACGGTGGTCGGGGGTGCCGTTGGGATCGTCGAACCACACGTCGTCGGGTATCGCGTCGATGCTCTGCTGGAGCGAGCCGGCGTCGGGTACGGCGTCGAAGGCCAGCCGGATCGGACGGGTGGTGCCCGCCGTGATCGTGAGCAGCAAGTCGTCGCCGCCGGGCGCCTGGGTGCCGATCAGGAACACCGTCGAACGGCCGAGGCGCGTGAGGGTGAAGTGCCGATGCGTGTGACGCTTGCGGAGGGCACCGATCGGGATGTCGATGTGGCGCAGGATCTCACCCGGTGCGAGCACGTTCTCGCGGTTGCCCGTCACGAAGTCGGCGGCGTCGACGGTGCGCTCGGACCCGTCGGCGGCCCACAGTGTGTACGTCGCCTCGAGCGCGACCGCCATCGTGATCATCGGGCCCGCGGGAAGCGACATGCAGATGTTGCCGCCCACCGTCGCCGAATTCCAGACCTTGAACGACGCCAGGAAGGCCTCGCAACTCGTTCCGAACAGCGAGGCGGCTCTCCAGTCGTCCGGCGGCGCAAGCTCATACAGCTCACGAATCGTGCACGTCGCGCCGATCTCGAGGCCCGCGTCGCTCGGCAGCAGGGTCTCCCAGCCGAGCGTCGTGAGATCGACGAGACGGCGCAGGTCGGGCTGCGGCTCGGAGAACAGCCACGTTCCCCCGGCCAGCCACGCGTCGCCTTCCCGCCACGCCGCACCCGGATGGTCGGCTGGACGCCGAACGACATCGGTGATGGTGTTGAGGTCCATATGACTGCTCCACTCGGGAAATGTGTCGTCGTTCTCGTACCCGACCTGCGTCAACCCATCTGACTTTAGACACCGCGACAGCGGTCTCGGTGTTAATTGCCGGGTTCCACCCGGGCGCTGTTTGCGGTGTTCCGGCTGTGTGGGCGGCCGGGTGGGCGACCGTCACCCGCCGTAGCAGACATCTGCCGCCCCGGACCGACCGCTACTCTCAGGGCCATGGCCGCCAAGATTTCCGCCCACGACGTGCTCGAGTTGGTACTGGACGCAGGCAGCTTCGTCTCCTGGGACACCACACCCGTCGATGCGCGGCCGAACGAGAAGTACCGCGCCGACCTGCAGAAGGCCGCCGAGAAGTCGGGTGTCGACGAATCGGTGATCACCGGCGTCGGCACCGTTCGCGGGCGCCCGGTCGCGGTGATCGCGTGCGAGTTCGCGTTCCTGGCCGGTTCGATCGGCGTAGCCGCCGCCGAGCGGATCGTCTCCGCCATCGAACGCGCCACCCGTGAGGGTCTCCCCCTGCTCGCCTCGCCCACATCGGGCGGCACGCGCATGCAGGAGGGCACCGTCGCCTTCGTGCAGATGGTGAAGATCGCGGCGGCCGTCGCCACTCACAAGGCCGCCCATCTCCCCTACCTGGTGTACCTGCGGAACCCGACCACCGGCGGCGTGTTCGCGTCCTGGGGTTCCCTCGGGCACATCACGGTGGCCGAACCCGGTGCACTCGTGGGGTTCCTCGGACCCCGCGTCTACGAGGCCCTTTACGGCGAGAAGTTCCCCGAG
>NZ_JBFUGT010000487.1:0-3350 GCF_056402775.1 Rhodococcus sp. P3_B8 | reverse complement strand
TTCGTGGATAGGGTGCGTTCGGGTCAGGAAGATGGCGACAGCGTCACCGCGCAGATCATCAACACACCGATCCGGATGGATGGAGTCGAGCGGTACCTGACGGACGAGGAACTGCGTCGCATGTTCTTCCTGCTACTCATCGCGGGACTGCACACCGTGCAGGGTTCACTCGGCTGGGCCATGGTCCATCTGGCGAACAATCCGGCGCAACGCAACGCCCTGATCGAGGACACGAGTCTGGTGCCGGATGCAGTGGAAGAGATCCTTCGTATCGAGGCCGCGGTCAGCATGGGTCGTCGGGCTACGCGCGATGTCGAGATCGCCGGTGTGAAGGTCGAGGCCGGTGACCAGCTGCTGTTACTGCTCTGTTCGGCGAACCGCGACAATACCGAGTTCGACGATCCGGATGCTTTCGTGATCGACCGAGGTTCGAACAGGCACCTGTCGTTCGGAGCGGGCCCACATCGGTGCCTGGGGTCGCACTTGGCGCGACTCGAACTGACACTGGCGATGGAGGAGATTCACCGCAGGCTCCCCGATTATGCGTTGGTCGAGAGTGATCCACCGTTGATGCACGGCACGTCGGTGCGTGGCTGTGTGCGTCTGCCGCTCACGTTCACTTCGGAACTCTGAGTTGAGATGAGGAAGGGGACCCGATCGTGATCGGGTCCCCTTCGTGATGTGAGCGGAAACCGGTGTCCGTAGTTCCGCGAGTGTGAAGCCCAGGTATCAGCTCTCGTTGACGAGTTCCTGAATTGCGCGGCGGAAGACCTGGTTGGCGACTTCGTTGCGACCGAGGAGCATGTTGCCGGCGCTGGCGCTGTCCATGGCAACCTGTGAATCTCGCAAGATCGGGAAGTCCTCGTTGTGGAGCACGGCTACCAGGATCTCGACGTTCTTGTCCCAGATCCGGTTCCAGCGTTCCTCCGTCAAGCCGCTCTCTTCGAGCGTGGGCGCGACCAGACGAATCTCCATGTGGCAGCGCTGTGGATCACTGCGGTGAGGGCGGAAGGTGAGCAGCTGGAAATGGTCCGGTTGTTTGAGCAACGTACTGTTGGGCCCCACCAGGTGGCTTTCCGTGATGTGCTCGGCGAGACTGCGATCGCCGGGGTCCTCCTCGATCCATCGGTCGATGGTCTTGCGGAGATTGAGGAACCGGCAGTGGTTTCCGAAGTCCTCGAAGGCCATGACATTGGTGTGGATGTGCTTCGCGGCGGTGTTGGGGTGCGCGTACTGGATGTGGTACCCGTCGAGGAACGCGTCCTGCATCAACTTCCAGTTGATCGGCTCGTCGAAGCGTTGAACCCGAGTGGTCACCATCTTGTCCATGCCGTAGGACCCCATGATCGAGTCCATCTCGGGCCCGAGCCAGTCGGCGACATCGATGGTTGCGGCGGCGTCGTCGACCACCCAGACGAACCCGTGCCGCTCTTCGGTGGGTAGTTGGACGAGGTTGCGTTCGGAGCGGTCGGCATCACCGAACGTGTTGTCGCGGGTGATGGTGCGCAGGCTGCCGTCGGTATCGTAGGACCAGCGGTGGTACGGGCAGGAGAACAGGCGGCAGCGACCCTTCTCTTCCTTCTCGACCATGGCCCCGCGATGACGGCACTGGTTCACGAGGGTTTTGACGCTGCCATCGCGCTGGCGGACGATGATGACGTTGTTTCGCGGCAACTGCAGGGTGACGAAATCTCCTGCGCGAGGGATCTCGGAGCCGTGGATGATGATCGACGGAACTCGGCCGAATACACGCTCTCGTTCGATCTTGGCGATGTCCGGATCTGTGAACTCGACGGGTTCGAACCACGTGACGTGCTCGAACTCGTCGGTGGTGTCGTTGCGCAGATGGTCGAGCGCGCGACGGATGCGTTCCTCGCGTGGGATTCCGACCTCTGTCATGGCTGCCCTCCAGGCTGTGGTGCGATGGCGAATCGATGACCCTAAATCTAACTTATGTAGATTTAGCTGTAAACCCCGGGTTGCGTTCTCGGGTAGTTTTCGACCATTGCGATCCAATACCGACTGGCATTAGATTTATGGGAACGAACCGGCAGATGAGGAGCGAACGAATGATCTCGTATCAGTGGTGTTCGGAACTGGATTCCGGCGATCGGGACGAGGTACTGGCACTTGTCGCGGCGGCCGCCGAATACGACGACGAGGCGGGATTCTCCTCGATCAATCCCGGCGATGTGACCTCGACGAGCCGTAACGGTGTGCGGGTCTACCACCTTCCGATCGCAGCGCGCAGAGATCTGAGTGCTCGCGACGATGCTCCACTCGTGGTGGTGGCGTACCTGCATCTACAGGTCGACGACGGGGGGCTGGGTACCGCGCAGTTCGTGGTTCACCCCGACTATCGGTCGCGAGGTATCGCAACGATGCTCGTCGAGGAGATCGGTCTGGACACGACCGTGGACGGTGGCTGGGAAGGCACTGGCGCTGCGGCCCTGCGCTGCTGGGCGTACGGCACTCACCCCGCGTCCGAGCGTCTCACGCGCCGGTTCGGCGTCGCGCCGGTGAGCAGGTTGTGGACGCTGTTCCGTCACTTGTCTGGGCCGTTCGCGAGCCCGCTCGACGACGTCTCGGTTCCCGAGGGCATCACACTCGCCGAAGCGCGCCCACTCGAAGATCCGATGGCGTCGAAGTCGATCGAGGAAGTGCTGGATGCGGCCGCGCTGGTGCCGGCGCAGCGGGAACGCCTCGCCGACGAGATTCGTCTCGGGGCCGGCACCGTAGTCGTCGCAACAGGTTCTTCGGGAGCATCTCTCGGATTCGCCTGGTTCGACTCGGCGCTGTCCACGCACCTCGAACTCGACGCCGCGTCGGTCCGGGCGCTGGTGCTCACCGAGGCCGCGAGGCGGGAAGGCTTGGGCACCACGCTGCTCGTGGTGGCGCTCGGGGCGCTGCGTGACGCGGGAGCGCAGATCGCCCTCATTCGTATCGACCCGGACGATGCAGGCGCGGTGCGTATGTGCCGGCTGCTGTCGTTCGAGCAGGAGGAAGAGCACTCGTGCTACCAGGTCGGGGAGTGGGCCGAAGTACCCAGCTTTTGAATGGTTGCCGGTGATACGAAAAACGATTCTTGTTCGGTGTTGACCTAAAGGTTGTAGGCAACTACGGTCTGTGTTGTGGCTCACAGTTGGTGTGCCGATTTCGATTCGATCATCCGATCATCGCGCACGTTGCCTCTGTGCACCACTAGGCGGAACCTACACTCGGAGAGGACTATCCATGGGACGGCTCGATGGCAAGGTCGCATTCATCACCGGCGCGGCGCGCGGTCAGGGCAGGTCGCATGCCGTCCGGCTCGCGGAGGAAGGTGCGTCCATCATCGCGATGGACATCTG
>NZ_JBFUGT010000486.1:0-3359 GCF_056402775.1 Rhodococcus sp. P3_B8 | reverse complement strand
CCATGTACGCAGCGAGCCGTGAGGCCTTGACGCAGACCCGTGCTGCGTTGTCTTCGGCCTTGGGATCCGTCTCTGCCGGAGCAGCCACAGCGGCCGCGGCCCAGATCGGGGCCGAGCTGTTCTCGGTCGTCGAGATCCTGGACGAGCAGCGCACTCTCCGGAGTGCTCTGTCGGACACCTCGACGCCCGGGAACGTTCGCGAAGGTCTGGCCGAGCAGGTATTCGGTGGCAAGGTCTCGGCCGAGACCCTCGCCGTCCTGAAGGCGGCGGTGGGCCAGGACTGGTCCGTCACCTCCGACCTGCTCAACTCGCTGGTGCTCGTCGGTCGGGAAGCGCTGCTGAAGGCAGCGGCCGATCAGGGACAGCTCGACGCTGTCGAGGACGAGCTCTTCCGCCTCGGGCGCATCGTTGCCGGTGACCCGAAGCTCGAGCAGTCACTGTCCGACCGTTCCGTGCCGGCGAAGAGGAAGCGTGAACTGCTCTCCAAGCTGCTGTACGGCAAGGTCACCGCTGTCGCCGAGGCGCTGGCGACCCAGGCAGTGGGCCGGTTGAAGAACTCCGCACCCGCGGACGCCTTCGACGAACTGTCGAATCTGGCAGCAGCACAGCGGGAAGCAGTTGTCGCCAAGGTGCGCAGCTCTGCTCCGCTGTCCAGTGAGCAGTCGGATCGGCTGACCGCCACCCTCACCCGTACCTACGGGAAGCCGGTGACGGTTCACGTGGAGGTCGATCCTGAGCTCCTCAGCGGCTTGGTCGTCCGGGTGGGCGACGAGGTGATCGACGGCAGCGGCGCGGGACGTCTCGCAGCGTTGCGGAAGTCCCTCAAGTAGTCCGCAACCGAACCCCATACCCCAGATCTTTTCGAAGACCAGACACCGAGAGCAGGAAAAACATGGCGGAGCTGACGATCTCCTCCGACGAGATCCGTAGTGCGATCGAGAACTACACCGCGAGCTACTCCCCGGAGGCCTCCCGCGAAGAGGTCGGCCTTGTGACCGACACCAGCGACGGCATCGCGCACGTCAGTGGCCTGCCTTCGGCGATGGCCAACGAACTGCTGGAGTTCCCCGGCGGAATTCTGGGTGTCGCGCTCAACCTGGATGCCACCGAGATCGGTGCCGTCATCCTGGGCGATTACGAGAACATCCAGGAAGGCCAGGAAGTCAAGCGGACCGGCGACGTGCTGTCGGTACCCGTCGGCGACGCCTTCCTCGGCCGCGTCATCAACCCGCTCGGCCAGCCGATCGACGGCCTGGGCGAGATCGAGAGCAACGAGACCCGCGCCCTCGAACTGCAGGCTGCCTCGGTCCTCGAGCGTCAGCCCGTCGAGGAGCCGCTGCAGACCGGCATCAAGGCCATCGACGCGATGACCCCGATCGGCCGCGGACAGCGTCAGCTCGTCATCGGCGACCGTAAGACGGGCAAGACCGCCGTCTGCATCGACGCGATCCTGAACCAGAAGGCCAACTGGGAGACCGGCGACGAGAAGCAGCAGGTTCGCTGCATCTACGTCGCGATCGGCCAGAAGGGCTCCACCATCGCGGGTGTCAAGGCTGCCCTCGAGGAGCAGGGCGCGATGGAGTACACCACCATCGTCGCCGCCCCGGCCTCCGACTCCGCCGGTTTCAAGTGGCTCGCGCCCTACACCGGCTCCGCCATCGGCCAGCACTGGATGTACCAGGGTAAGCACGTCCTGGTCGTGTTCGACGACCTGACCAAGCAGGCCGAGGCGTACCGCGCCATCTCGCTGCTGCTGCGTCGCCCGCCGGGACGTGAGGCATACCCCGGTGACGTCTTCTACCTGCACTCCCGCCTGCTGGAGCGTTCGGCCAAGCTGTCCGACGCCCTGGGTGGAGGCTCGCTGACCGCGCTGCCGATCATCGAGACCAAGGCCAACGACGTCTCGGCCTACATCCCGACCAACGTCATCTCCATCACCGACGGTCAGGTGTTCCTCGAGTCGGACCTGTTCAACAAGGGTGTCCGCCCCGCCATCAACGTCGGCATCTCGGTGTCCCGAGTCGGTGGCGCCGCGCAGACCAAGGGCATGAAGAAGGTCTCCGGTTCGCTGCGTCTGGAGCTGGCTCAGTTCCGTGAGCTCGAGGCGTTCTCAGCCTTCGCCTCCGACCTGGACGCCGCCTCGAAGGCACAGCTCGAGCGTGGTGCCCGCCTGGTGGAGCTGCTCAAGCAGGATCAGTACAGCCCGATCCCCGTCGAAGACCAGATCGTGTCGATCTACCTCGCCGGCGAAGGTGTCTTCGACAGCGTGCCGGTCGGCGACGTCCGCCGCTTCGAGGCCGAACTGCTCGACGAGCTGCACCGCACCGCCTCCGGCGTGTACGAGAGCATCAAGGGCGGCAAGGCCCTCGACGC
The DNA here is from genome assembly GCF_056402775.1 of Rhodococcus sp. P3_B8. Classification (NCBI taxonomy): domain Bacteria; kingdom Bacillati; phylum Actinomycetota; class Actinomycetes; order Mycobacteriales; family Nocardiaceae; genus Rhodococcus; species Rhodococcus sp. P3_B8. The sequence continues at coordinate 986 of NZ_JBFUGT010000486.1, read as the reverse complement.
CGACAACGCCAAGGCGCTGGTCGAGGCCACCGACAAGTTCAAGGAAACCTTCATCGCGTCCGACGGAAGCCGGGTCGTGAACGAGGCCGAGGCCGAAGCTCTGGACGCCGGCGAGGTCGGCCACGAGCAGATCAACGTCAAGCGCACCACCGTCAGCAAGTGAGCGGCCTGCCCATGATGCTGCGAAACATGAAGGGAGAGTGATCGATCGATGGCAAGCATTCTCGAACTGAGGTCTCGCATCAAGTCGGTCAACTCGACCAAGAAGATCACCAAGGCCCAGGAACTGATCGCGACCTCGCGCATCACGAAGGCACAGTCGCGCGTCGCCGCGGCGAAGCCGTACGCCGAAGAGATCACGAAGGTTCTGTCGGAGCTGGCGAGCGCGTCGGCTTCGCTGGACCACCCGTTGCTGAACGAGCGCACCGATCCCAAGCGGGCCGCGGTTCTGGTCGTCACCAGCGACCGCGGTATGTGCGGCGGTTACAACTCCAACGTCCTCAAGGAGGCCGAGGAGCTGTTCCAGCTGCTGCGCAGCGAGGGTAAGGATCCGGTCATCTACGTGCTCGGATCCAAGGGTCTGGGGTACTACACGTTCCGTGGCCGCGACTTGGGAGGTGCGTGGACCGGGTTCTCCCAGGATCCGGGCTACTCCGACGCCGCCAAGGCGAGCCGGCACCTGGTCGACCTGTTCATGGCCGGATCCGGCTCGGAGGTTCCCGCGCCGAACGGTGAGGGCACCGTCGAAGGCGTCGACGAGCTGCACATCGTCTACACCCGCTTCGTGTCGATGCTGACCCAGTCTCCCGAGGTTCGCCGGATGGCTCCCCTCGAGGTGATGGTCTCCGAGGAGCGCGTCGAACTCGGCGAAGACATGCTGTCGAACTGTCACGGGTCCAGCGACTCGGAGCCGGTCGCCGGATTCAACTTCGAGCCGGAACCCGACAAGTTGCTCGGCGCCCTGCTGCCGAAGTACATCAGCACCC
>NZ_JBFUGT010000485.1:0-3395 GCF_056402775.1 Rhodococcus sp. P3_B8 | reverse complement strand
CACTGCGGCGTGGGTGATGTCGGGGTGGGTGGTGAGGGTGGCTTCGATTTCGCCGAGTTCGATGCGGTGGCCGCGGATTTTGACTTGGAGGTCGCGGCGGCCGAGGTATTCGAGGTTGCCGTCGGGGTGCCAGCGGACGAGGTCGCCGGTGCGGTACATGCGTTCGCCGGGTGGGCCGTAGGGGTTGGCGACGAACCGTTCGGCGGTCAGTGCGGGTCGGTTGTGGTATCCGCGGGCCAGCTGGACCCCGGCCACATACAACTCGCCCACCACCGCCACCGGTACCGGATGCAAGCGGTGGTCCAGCACGTAGGCGTGGCAGTTGATCTGGGGTGTGCCGATGGGCACCACCGACTCTTCGTGCTGGGTGCAGCGGTGGCAGATGACGCTGACGGTGGTTTCGGTGGGCCCGTACTGGTTCCATACCGTCGCCGGACCGAACTCCGCCAACCGCGCGACCGTCTGCCCGGACAGCGTTTCACCGCCGAGGTAGAGCACCCGCACGCCGCGGAGGACGTCGGGTGATCGGCCGGCCATCAGGGCGGTCATCACCGTCGGCACCGACGCCACGTGAGTGACCTTCTGTGCCAAGATGAGTTCGGCGAGGTAGTCGGGGTCGCGTTGGCCGTCGGGCCCTGCCAAGACCACGCAGCCCCCGACCTGCAGCGGTGCGAAGAGATCGGGGGTCGACGCGTCGAAGGTCACCGCGTTGCTCTGCAGAAGTCGGTCACCGGCACGGTGATCGAACGCCTCGACCACCCACTGCACCTCGTTGACGATCGCGCTGTGCGCTACGGTCACTCCCTTCGGGCGGCCGGTCGATCCCGAGGTGAACATCACGTAGGCCGTGTTCTGCGGGCGTAGCSGTGCGCGGCGGTCCGCGTCGGTCACCGGCATCGCGGACAGCGGTGACAGATCGATGGTGTCGAGGTGGAGGACCGGTACCGGGTCGGGCGGATCGTCTTGGTCGTCGTGGGTGGTGGTCAGCATGCAGGTGGGTTGCGCCACTGCGAGTATGAAGTGTGTGCGCTCGGCTGGGTGGTGGGGGTCGATGGGCAGATAAGCTGCACCGGCGGTGAGGGTGGCGTAGACGCCGACGATGAAGTCGAGGGAGCGGCGCATCCGTAGTGCCACGATGGTTTCCGGGCGCACGCCCTGGGTGATCAGGTGTCGGGCGAGACGGTTGACGCGTGCATCGAACTCGGCGTAGGACAGTGTTCGGTTTCCGTCCACCACCGCGGGCGCGTCGGGTGTGCGCGTGACCTGCGCACCGAACATCGACACCAGTGTGTCGGTGGTTGTCGCATGATCGGTGTGGTTCCAGTCCTCGAGGATCAGCTGTTTTTCGTCGGCGTCGAGGATGTCGAGGTCGCCGACCGGGCTGTCGGGATCGGCCACCGCTGCCTCGAGGAGCCGGGTGAATCGGTCGGCGAAGCCGCGGACGGTGTCCTCGTCGAACAGGTCCTGCGCGTATGTCAGCGCGGCGGTCAATCCTCGAGCGGCACCATCGCGGTCGACGCGTTCACTCACCACCAGGGTGAGGTCGAACTGGGTGGCGGTGTGGTCGATGTCCTCGATACGGGCGGTCAGTCCCGCCAGTTCGATCTTCGGGTGCTCTTGGTTCTGGAAGACGAGCATCACCTGGAACAGGGGGTGTCGGGTGGTCGATCGTGTCGGGTTGAGGGCTTGTACCACCCGTTCGAACGGCACGTCGGCGTGCTCGAATGCGGCCAGGTCGGTTTCTCGCACCGTCGTGAGCAGTTGGGTGAAGCTGCTGGCAGCGTCGACTGGGGTTCGCAGTGCGAGGGTGTTGACGAACATGCCGACCAGGTCGTCGAGTGCCGGGTCGCCGCGGCCGGCGACGGGGGTGCCGATCGCGATATCCGCGGTGCCCGATGTTCGGGCCAGGAATATCGCGAATGCGGTGTGCAGCACCATGAACACGGTCGCGGTGTGTTGTCGTGCGAGTTCGGCTGCCGCGCGGTGGGTGGGCGTGTCGATGGTGAACGTGTGTGTTCGTCCACGGTGGGTGACGGCGGGCGGTGTTCGGTTCCCGGGTAGTTCGAGCTGTTCGGGTAGCCCGTCGAGGGTGAAACGCCAGTAGGTCAGCTGTTGCGCGAGCAACGAGTTCGGGTCGTCGTCGGAGCCGAGCAGTTCCCGTTGCCACAGGGTGTAGTCGGCGTACTGCACCGCCAGTGGTGGCCACGATGGCGTGTGTCCGCCGGTTCGGGCCGTGTAGGCGGCCATCACGTCCCGGGCCAGCGGGGCGATCGAGGAGCCGTCGGCGCAGATGTGGTGCAGCACCACGGCGAGCACGTGCTCGCTGTCGGCCGTCTCGAACAGGGCGGCCCGCACCGGCACCGATGTGGTGACGTCGAACTCGGCGGAGGCCATCGACAGCAGTCGCGTGGCGAGCTCGTTCTCGGTCACCGCGGCGGTGGCGAATCCGCCGCTGATCTCGGCCGCCGGGACAACCACTTGGTGCGGGCCGGTCTCGGATTCGGGGTAGATCGTCCGGAGGGTCTCGTGCCGGTCCACGACGTCTGCGATCGCTGCCAGCAGTGCGGCTGTGTCCATGGTTCCCGACAGGCGCACGGCGAAGGGGATGTTGTAGACCGGTGAGTGTGGGTCGAACCGGTTGAGGAACCAGATGCGTTGCTGCGCATACGATAGCGGGATGTGTTCGGGTCGGGTCCGCGGAACCAGGGGTGTGTGTGCACCCGCAGCGGCCCGGGATTCGAGCCACGTCGACAGTGCCTGCACCGACGACGCCTCGAACAGCACCCGCATCGGTACCCGCGCATCCATCGCCACACTTAGCCGCGACACCACCTGCGTCGCGAGCAACGAGTTGCCGCCCAGGGCGAAGAAGTCGTCGTCGAGCCCGACCCTCTCGCGATCGAGGACATCTGCGAACACGCCGGCAACGACCCCCTCCGCCACCGTCACCGGCGCCCGGTACTGCGGCACCGGAAATACCGGTGCCGGCAACGCCCGCCGATCCACCTTCCCACTGGCCGTCAACGGCAATCGATCCAGCACGGTAATCGGTGAGGGCACCATGTAGTCGGGGAGGCGCTCCGCGACCAGCACGCGGACACGAGCCGGGTCGACGTGGGCGCCATCGCGGGGGACGACGTAGCCGACGAGTTGGTCGCCGGTGACGGGGTCGTGGTGGACTGTCACTGCGGCGTGGGTGATGTCGGGGTGGGTGGTGAGGGTGGCTTCGATTTCGCCGAGTTCGATGCGGTGGCCGCGGATTTTGACTTGGAGGTCGCGGCGGCCGAGGTATTCGAGGTTGCCGTCGGGGTGCCAGCGGACGAGGTCGCCGGTGCGGTACATGCGTTCGCCGGGTGGGCCGTAGGGGGGGTGGGCCGTAGGGGTTGGCGACGAAC
>NZ_JBFUGT010000484.1:0-3395 GCF_056402775.1 Rhodococcus sp. P3_B8 | reverse complement strand
GGCCGCCACGACGGCGGTCAGTGCTGACTGCCTTTAGCGAGCAGAACCGACAGCGGCATCCAGTGCCGGAAGAGAGTAGAGCGAGAGAGCGTTGCCGTAGAAGATGGCTTCCTTCTCGGCCGTGTCGAGGAAGTCAAAGCCCTCGATGACCGGCTTCAGATCGTCGAGGTCGCGACCGGTCGTGGGATCCGGAGCACTACCGCTTCCTGGCTTTTCGGTACCGAACAAACACCGGTCCGCTCCTACGGTCCGCACCAGCAGTTCCAGCGCCAGCGGCGCATGCAACACGGTGTCGAACCAGAGACGCCGCAAACTTTCGTCGAACGACTCCTGCAGCACCTGTCCGGTCAGCAACTTGGGGTGCAGACGAGCCGCCCGCCAGCGCCCGATCTGGTAGGGGACCGAGCCGCCGCCGTGTGAGACGACAATCTTCAACGTCGGGAAGCGTAGGAACACCTCCGAATTGAGCAGGGAGAGCACAGCGATGCTTTCCTCGGTGATGAAGTGCTCGCTGTACGATTCACGACCGTTCTGGCAGCTCGCGGAATGGATGAGTGCCGGCACATCGAGTTCGACCATCTTTTCGTACAGCGGGTACCACCACGGATCGCCCAACGGGGGCACGTAGCCGCTTCCCTCGGACGGGTCCGGGTTGAGCAGGCAGCCGACCATCCCCAGATCTTTGATCGCCTTTTCCAGTTCACCCGCCCACTTCTCGGGTGTTTCCCCGTATGCCTGGGGCAGTCCGGCGACGCCGGCGAGGCGGCCGGGGAACTGCTGGACTTGGCGCGCGATCGCCTCGTTCACCTCCGCCGTCCACCAGTGCACGACCTTGGACGGGGTCGCCGAATGTGATGCCTGGAATGGACGCGGTGAGATGAGTTGGACGTCGGTGCCGACGCTGTCCATCACCGCCAGCGTGCGGTCGCCGTACTCCTTGAGCTGCGCATCGGTAACACCGGATCCGTTGCGGCCCTGGCCTCCTCGGGAGGATAGCAACGCGGCCTGGTACGCGTACAGCTCCGGCGGCGCGTTCAAGTGGGCGTGGGAGTCGATGATCATGACTTCTCCTGGTAGAGCGATTGGTGGGTGAAAACAATGGAGTGGGCCGCCGCCGCTTCATAGATGGCCAGACACGCGGCAAGGGTTCCCAGCCCCCACTCCCCGTCATGGATCGGGATCCGGCCGTCGAGCGTCTGGTCCATCTCGACTAGCGCCTGATCCCAGACCGAGGTTGCGGGGTCGACGGGCAGGTCGGTCAGTTGTCCGTCGGCGTACAGGTGCAGACCACCGGGGTGGACTCGAACACCACCACCGGTGAAAGTGGCGAACAGCTCGTCCGCCTCGGGTACAGCTCCGGAACCGTCGTAGTAGGCGCTGGCCTGTACTCCGTTGGCGAAACTCAGCTGCGCCGAGAATCCCTGTTCGGCGCCTCCCACACCGCCGTGGAGGGCTCCGGAAACCGCGCGCACGTCTCCACCGCAGATCAGTCGCACAATGTCGATCTGATGCGCCCCTTGCCGAAGCAGCAGACCGTTGCCCACTGCTGCATCGAGGTCGTGCGCCGTACGAGTCCGGCGGCGATGCCAATCGGTAAACGAGGTCGCCTGCACCGACAGCAGGTCACCGAGCCGGCGGGCGGTCACGATCTGCTGCAGCACCCGATAGCGGGTGTCATAGCTCAGAGTGGGGCCCACGAGCAGGCTCACCCCGGCACGGCGTGCGCAATCCACAGCCTCACGTGCGTCAGCGGCGGTGGTCGCCAACGGTTTCTCGCAGATGATGTGCACACCGGCCGCGGCCGCGGCGGAGACGGCGCCCAGGTGGTGCGCTGTCGGCGTCGCGACGTACACCGCGTCCACTGTTCCGGAGGCGACCAGTTCGGTGGCATCGGTGAAGGCCGGGCAGGCCCATTCGGCCGACACTCGGTTTCGAACATCCGGATCGGGGTCCGCGAGGCCGGTGAGCACGAACCGGTTGCTGCGTAGGACAGCATGGGACATCAACTCACCGGCAACGCCGGCACCGATGATTCCGAGTCTGCGAGGGGCGTGGAAACGCATGTCGGTCAGCTCAGCCCGTAGATGTCGAGTGTGGTCTCGCCCGCCGTGATCCGGGTACGGATCTGCTCCTCGGACCGTTCCCGCTGCAGTGCCCGCTCGACGACGGCTTTGACCTGGCCGGCATCGATGGCAACCACACCGTCGGCGTCACCGACGATGATGTCGCCCGGATGCACTGTCGTCGAGCCGAGCTGGATCGAGACGTCGAAGCCCCCCGACGTGGCATCTTTGCCGGTTCCTCGCACGCACAGTCCCCGTGCGAACACCGGGAACCCGATGGATTTGAGGTCGATCGAGTCTCGGACCGAACCGTCGATCACCAAGCCGGCAATTCCACGTTCAGCCGCGGCATGGGCCAGGATGTCGCCCCAGTAGCCGTACTCGATGTCGGTGTCGGCAGCGGCGACGAGTACGTCTCCCGGCTGGGCGGCATAGAGTGCGCGGTGGAGCCAGATGTTGTGCCCCGGTGTGAGGTCGACAGTGAAGGCGCGGCCGCAGATCCGCCATGCCGGATCGAGCGGTCGGATCCGCGGGGGCAGCGGGGTGGCGCCGGACTCGTGGAGTGAGGCGGCACCGAGTTCCCGCAGGGCCGGAGACAGAGTGGTCATCGCGTTTCCTCGTTGGCGGTTTGCAGGTGGTGATAGCCCGCCTGCGCGCGGGCGTGGTCGAGGCGCGCTCCGCCAGCGACTGCAAGGCGGATGCGTTCTTCGGCATTCTCGATGGCCTCGGCGACGGTGAGGACACGTTCGATCTCGGCCGTCGCCAACACGACCACACCGTCGGCGTCCGCGACGACGAGGTCACCGGGGTGCACGATGACGTTTCCGAGGGCGACCGGTACCCCGGTTGCCGCCAACCGCACCCTGTCCTTGCCGGTCTGCATGTTCCGGCCTCTGGTGAAGACCGGGTACTTCAGTTCCAGGCTCGGTGCGACGTCGCGGCAGACACCGTCGATGACCGTTCCGGCGATTCCGCGGGAGGAGGCGACGTAGGTCATGATGTCTCCCCAGACGGTGCAGTCGAGCCGGCCTTCGTTGTTGAGCACGACGACCTCGCCGGGGGCGACGTCATCGATGAAGTCGCCGACAGTGCCACCATTCTCGTCGACCGATTCGTACTGTCCGGTGAACGCCGGCCCACAGAGCCGGAAGCTCGGGTCAAACGGCTGGATGCCTGGGACGGCACCCGGCAGGCCGAGCTTGTCCAACGCATCCGACAGGGTCGAGGTGCTGATTGCACCGACCCGGGTGAGCAGTGTGACGTCGGGCAGGGTCGAAGTGGTTGTTTCGTCAGCCGGCATTGAGCATCTCCTCGTAGTTGCGTCCCATGACC
>NZ_JBFUGT010000483.1:0-3397 GCF_056402775.1 Rhodococcus sp. P3_B8 | reverse complement strand
GTGGGCGGGTGTGCGGGTGATGGCCTCGGCGAATTCCAGCACCAGCTTCTCGGTGTCGTCGAACTCGCTGCTCTCACGAAACTTCGGGAGGGCGCGCAACTGCGCGTCACTCACTCCGAGCGCGCGGCTGAACGCCGATCCGATGTCGAGGCAGTACTCGCAGTTGGTCAGTGCGGCCGCCTTGATCTCGCCGAGCGCCTTGAGGCGGGGGTCGAGCCTGGCGCTCGTCGCGAGCGCGAACTCGTAAACCCCGACGGCGGCGAGTAGCTGCGGTCGGCGCCGCAACCAGCGCAACAGGTCTGCCCGGTTGCGGCGGGCGGTGGGAAAGACACGACGTAACGAGTCCATCTGACCGAGGACGCTCATGCTGTCGGTCTACACCCATCGCCGGGGCGGGACAACCCTGAAGCCATTCGGCAATCGTGGTGTCTCGGCGACGGGAGTGTTCTACGTTCGGAACGGAGGCCCACCGCACCCCGAGGAGTCGGCATGAAGGCTGTCATCTGCACCGAGGCTCGCCTGGAGGTGGATGACATCCCGCCTCCGATCCCCGTGAGGGGTCAGGTGCTGATCGATGTGTCCCGGTGCGGGATCTGCGGCTCGGACCTGCACGCYCGCGTGCACGCCGACGAGATGGCGGAACTGGCGGCCGAGACCGGCTACCGCGACTTCATGCGCTCCCACCAGCGAGTCGTGCTCGGGCACGAGTTCAGCGGCACCGTCGCCGGCTACGGGCCCGGCTGCCGGAAGAAGTGGCCGGTGGGTACCGCGGTGGTTGCGTTGCCCATCGTGCGCACCGGGTCGGACATCCACCTGACCGGGCTGTCGGCCTCGGCGCCGGGCGGCTACGCGGAACAGGTGGTGGTGCAGGAGTCGATGACCCTGCCGGTGCCCAACGGGCTGTCGACGGAGGCGGCCGCGCTGACCGAGCCGATGGCGGTGGCGTGGCACGCGGTGCGGAAGGGTGATGTCGGCAAGCGCCGGACCGCGATCGTCATCGGATGCGGCCCGATCGGTCTCGCCGTGATCAGCATGCTGAAGGCGTCCGGTGTCCGCACCGTGGTGGCCGCCGACTTCTCCGCGCGTCGGCGGGCGCTCGCCCGGCAATGCGGCGCCGACGTCGTGGTCGACCCTGCCACGGCGTCACCGTGGACGTCCTATCCGCGACGCAGGGAGACGACGTCCATCACGGAGGTACTCGCCCTCGGACTGGACACCATGGAGAAGCTGCGCCGCATCCCGAAGCTGCCGTGGTGGCATGCCTTCGCCCTCGCCGACGCGGTGGGCGCGACACCGTCCGGGCCGGTCGTCTTCGAGTGCGTCGGCATGCCCGGAGTCATCGACGGCATACTGGCAGGCGCGCCGCTGCGGTCACGTGTCGTCGTGGTCGGGGTCTGCATGGAGACCGACACCTTCCGGCCCGCTCTGGCGATCAACAAGGAGATCGACCTGCGCTTCGCCATCGCCTACGACCCCCGCGAATTCCGCGACACACTCCACATGCTCGCCGACGGAAAGGTCGACCCGACGCCGCTGATCACCGGCACCGTCGGGTTGGCCGGTGTCGAATCCGCGTTCACCGCGCTCGGCAGCCCCGAGGGGCACGCGAAGATCCTGATCGACCCCGAGAACACCACCGCCGCGCTGTGATCCGCCGACGCCCATGACATCCCACCACCCCCGGCTCCAGTGGGCCGTCCCGGCGCTTCTCCTCGCGCTGATCTACGCCGCGTCGCTCACCGTGTACGGGTTGAGCAGCCGCACCGGCGACGACGACGGACCGTTCGAGATCGGTAGCGACGAGGTCGTGGTCCTCGTGACGGCGAAGTCGCTGCAGCCGACGACCGACCGGGTGCAGGCCGAGGTGACGATCACCGTCGGTGAGGATTTCCTCCACGCCAACGGCGACACACTGAACCGGGACATCACGCTGCTGCTCATCCCGAGCACCAGCCACGAGGAAATCGTCTTCCGGGCGGGCGCCTCGGCCACGACCTTCGACACCGAGTTCATCGCCACCGGCAACGCGGCCTACTGGCCGTTCGACCGGTTCGAGGTGAATCCGATGGTGGTGGAGGCGTACCAGGGCCTCGGCGCCGACCGTGAACTGGTGCCCACGGCCCTCCTGCTGGAAGGCCGGGTCGACGGGTGGAAAGCCCGCGCCGAGGAGGTGGCGGTCGACACGGACCTGTCCCGGAACGGCACCGGCGCCGCGCTGATGTTCGCGCGCACGGGCGGGAACCTGATCTACGCCGGAATCCTGCTGCTGATGATGACGATCCTCGCGGGCCTCGCCGCCTTCGTCGCGCTGCAGACGTTCCGCCGCAAGCGCGCCGTCAACACGGACATGCTGGGCTGGATGGCCGCGATGCTGTTCGCCGTCGTGCCACTGCGCGGAATCCTGCCGGGAAGCCCGCCGATCGGGTCGTGGGTCGACATCGCCCTCACGGTGTGGGTGGTCTCCACACTCGTCGCGTCGCTGGCGCTGTTCGTGTTCTGCTGGTGGCGAGACAGCGAGGCGCCGGCACAGCACGAGGTGGTTGCCACGACAGCACCGGGTTCGGAATAGTCGAGGACATGGTGCGCCGGACCGGAAGAGTGCTGCCGCCCTGGTATCTCGCCCACGTGAACAAGGTGATCGTGGGCCTGCATCGCTTGGGCGTTCCGATGCCGATGCCGGCGCTGACCGTCCCCGGCCGGAAGACGGGCGTGCTTCGGTCTACGCCCGTGTCACCGTACGAGGTGGACGGCCGGCGCTACGTCGTCGCGGGATACGCCGAATCGGACTGGGCGAAGAACGCGCGGGCCGCCGGGCGCGGTGAGCTGACCCGGGGGCGTCGCCGCGAGCGCGTCCGGCTGGTCGCCCTGCCGGTGTCGGAGCGGGCCCGGATCCTCCACGAGTTTCCGATCCGGGTGCCGCACGGGGTCACCATGTTCCTCAAGGCCGGGACGGTCGCGAACTCCTCCCCGGAGGCGTTCGCGGCCGCCGCGGACCGGTGCGAGGTGTTCCGCATCGAGCCGCTCGACTGACGGGGTCACCGAACCTCGAGCGTGCCCACCATGTTCGGGTGATACGTGCAGTGGAACGCGAAGGTGCCCGGCTGACCGGGGACGGTGAACGTCGCGGTCGCACCCGGTTCGACCTCCACGTCGAACAGGTCGCCGGTGTCCGCCGTCACGGTGTGTTCGGCGGTGTCGTCGTTGCGGACGGTGACCTCTTCTCCCGGCGCGAACGTGCCGGGCAGGGTGTATTTGAAATCGGAGATCAGGATCTCCTGCCCGCCCGCTTGACCCGCCCCCGCAGGCATCGACATGGACATCGACGGCATACCGGACATGGGATGGTCCCCGCCGTGCGCCGTTTCCGCCGAACCGGACGAGTCGTCACCGTCGCTTG
>NZ_JBFUGT010000482.1:0-3411 GCF_056402775.1 Rhodococcus sp. P3_B8 | reverse complement strand
GGCGTTCCCACCGCGAGGTCCGTCTCGCCGCTCAGCCGGCCGAGCAGGACGGCGAGTGCGGCGTGCGCGACCATGAACAGCGTCGAATCGTGGTCCCGGGCGAGGTCGGACAGCTTCTTGTGGAGGTCCGCACCGATCGCGAACGGCACGGTGGCGCCGTGTGCGGACCGCTGCAGCGGGCGCCGCCGGTCGGTCGGCAGCTCGAGCAGCTCGGGCATCCCGTCGAGGGTCCGGCGCCAGTAGTCCAGCTGCGCCGAAAGCAGCGAGTCCGGGTCGGTGTCGCTGCCCAGGGTGCGGCGTTGCCACAGCGCGAAGTCCGCGTACTGCACCGGCATCGGCGCCCACCCGGGGGGACGTCCGTGTGTACGCGCGGTGTACGCAACCATCACGTCGCGAGCGAGCGGCGCCATCGACGATCCGTCCGCCGCGATATGGTGCAACACGAGAGCCACCACGTGTTCGTCCGGACCGATCTGCAGCACCGCAATGCGCATCGGGACGTCGCGGCTCACGTTGAACTCGGCTGACGCGAGGGGCACCAGCTCACTGCGCAGCGCCGCCTCGTCGGACACGGTGACCGGGGTGAGGTCGAGGGTCACCCGGTCCGCGGGCAGCACCACCTGATGCGGCCCGTCTGCAGAGCCGGGATAGACGGTGCGGAGCGGCTCGTGCCGTTCGACGACGTCGCCGAACGCGGCGCGCAGAGCATCGATGTCGAGTTCGCCGGTCAGGCGCAGCGCGATCGGAACGTTGTAGGCGGGCGAGGTCGTGTCGACCTGGTTGACGATCCACATCCGCTGCTGTGCGAGGGACAGCGGCACCCGGTCCGGGCGCGGGGCCGCCGTGAGGGCGGGACGCGCCGCAGTGCTGCGATCCGCGGTAGCGGCCCGGGCGGCGAGTTCCGCCACCGTCGGCGCCTCGAACAGCTCCCGGACCCCCAAGGCGATGCCGAGCGCGGAGTTGATGCGGGCGACGGCGCGGGTCGCGCTCAGCGAGTTTCCGCCCAGGTCGAAGAAGTTGTCGTCGAGCCCGGCCCGGTCGAGCCCGAGCACCTCGGCGAAGACGTCTGCCACGGTGTGCTCGGCCGTACTGGTCGACGCGCGGAACACGGTGCGGACGATCGCGAAATCCGGGGCCGGCAATGCTTGCCGGTCCAGCTTGCCCACTGGAGTGAGGGGCAGCTCGTCGAGGATGACGATGGTCGCGGGCACCATGTGGGCGGGCACGAAGCCGCGCACATGGTCGGTCAGTTCGGCGACGTCGGGTTCGTCGTCACCGGACGGCAGGACGTACGACACCAGGACGGTGTCCCCGGACGGGGCGGTGCGACCGAGTGTCACGGCGAATCCGACGTGGAGATGCCGTGTCAGCGCGGCGTCGATTTCGCCGAGTTCGATGCGGAAACCACGAATCTTCACCTGAAAATCCGAGCGACCCACATACTCGAGCACCGGCCCACCCTCCGAACGCCGCCACCGCACCACATCCCCCGTCCGATACATCCGATCCCCCGGCCCACCGAACGGATCCGCAACGAACCGCCCCGCCGTCAACCCCGACCGGTTCCGATACCCCCGCGCCAGCGCCGGACCCGACAAATACAACTCCCCCGCCGCCCCGAACGGCACCGGCCGCAACCGCCCATCCAACACCAACTCACCGAACCCACGAACCGGACCACCCACCGTCACCGACTCCCCCACCACCAACCCACCACTGACATTCGACATGATCGTCGCCTCCGTCGGMCCRTACGCATTGAACATCCGCCGACCCGCAGCCCACCGCGCAACCAACTCCGGCGGGCACGCCTCACCCGCCACCACCAGCGCACCCAACGCCCCCAACCCCACCGGATCAACCGACGACAACGCCGTCGGCGTCAACACCGCATGCGTCACCGACTCCCCCACCAGAATCCGCGCCAACTCCTCCCCACCGTAAACCGTCGGCGGAACCACCACCAACCGCGCACCCAACCCCAACGCCCACACCAACTCGAACACCGACGCATCGAAACTCGGTGACGCACAATGCAACACCCGAGCACCCGCACACACCCCGAAACCCGAACGCTGCGCAGCCACCACATTCGCCAACCCCCGATGCGTCACCACCACACCCTTCGGCACACCCGTCGACCCCGACGTATAAATCACATACGCCGCCTGCCCCACCCGCACCCGCGCACCCCGATCCACATCCGTCACCACCCCCGCCGACACCGACGACAACCGCGACACAACCGCCACATCATCGAGCACCACCCACCGCACCGAACCCGGCAACCGATCCCGCACCTCCGAGACCGTCACCCCCACCACCACACCCGAATCCGTCAGCATGTGCTCCACACGCCCCACCGGATACTGCGGATCCACCGGCAAAAACGCCGCCCCCGTCTTCGCCACCGCCCACACCGACAACACCGACTCGACCGACCGCGCCACCGCCACAGCCACCACCGACTCCGCACCCACCCCCGCCCCCAACAACACCCGCGCCAACCGATTCGACGCCTCATCCAACTCCCGATACGTCAACCGACGATCCCCACACACCACCGCCACCGCACCCGGATCCGCAACCACCGACGCCGCCAACAACTCCGGCAACGACACCTCCGACACCGACACCCCACCCACCACCGGAGTCAAGCACTCCAACTCCGCCACACCGATGTCGCCGATCGGACGGTCGGGCGACGCCGTGACCGCGTCGAGGATGCGGACGAACTGGTCCGCGAACCCGCGCACGGTGCTCGCGTCCAGGATGTCGGTGGCGAAACCGAATGCGGCGGACATTCCGGCAGGTTCGCCGGTTTCGTCGACGTTCTCACTCAGGGTCAGGCACAGATCGCATTTGGCGACCTCGACACCGGCGTCGACGACCTCGACGATGAGCCCGGGCAGTTCGAGGCGGCTCTTCTCGGTGTTCTGGAACTCGAGCAGCACCTGGAACAGCGGGGTGTGCGCGGTCGAACGGACCGGGTCGACCGCCTGCACCACCCGGTCGAACGGCACCTCCGCGTGCCCGAATGCCCCGAGGTCGGTCTCGCGGACGTGCGCCACCAGGTCGGTGAAGGAGCTCTCGGGCGCGACCCGGGTCCGCAGCACCACGGTGTTGACGAACATGCCGACCATCTCGTCCAGTGCCGCGTCGCCGCGACCGGCGACGGGCGTTCCCACCGCGAGGTCCGTCTCGCCGCTCAGCCGGCCGAGCAGGACGGCGAGTGCGGCGTGCGCGACCATGAACAGCGTCGAATCGTGGTCCCGGGCGAGGTCGGACAGCTTCTTGTGGAGGTCCGCACCGATCGCGAACGGCACGGTGGCGCTCGGACAGCTTCTTGTGGAGGTCCGCACCGATCGCGAACGGCACGGTGGCGCCGTGTGCGGACCGCTGCAGCGGGCG
>NZ_JBFUGT010000481.1:0-3415 GCF_056402775.1 Rhodococcus sp. P3_B8 | reverse complement strand
CTCGTCGCCGGTCCCGGTCAACGCCCCGGCGAGGATCTTGGCCTGCTCACCGGCATTGCTCCAGTGCTCGACGCGTTTGCGCCCGCCCACCCGCAGCTGCCACGCGGCCACGTCGCCGACCGCCCACACGTGCGGGACCGCCGTGCGTCCGACGCCGTCGCACACCACACCGTTGTCCAGTTCGACGCCGGAGCCGTCGAGCCACGCGGTGACCGGGACCGAACCGACACCGATCGCCACGACGTCGACCTCCACCTCGGTTCCGTCGCCGAGGACGGCTCCGGTGACCCGGTCGGTGCCCACCAGCGACGTGAGCCCGACACCGGCCCGCAGGTCGACCCCCTCGCCGGTGTGCAGCCGGGCGACGAGTCCGCCGACCTTCTCGCCGAGCACGGACGCGAGCGGCGTCGGCTGCGGCTCCACCAGCACCACGTCGAGACCACCGGCCCGCATGCTCGCCGCCAGCTCGCAGCCTATGAACCCCGCCCCGACGATCAGTGCGCGCTTGCCCTCGGCGAGGTCCGCGCGCAACGCCAGGCTCTCGTCGATGGAACGGAGAACGTGGACGCCCGCGAGGTCCGGGAGACCCGGTATCCGCCGCGGCACGAGGCCGGTGGCGATCACCAGTTCGTCGTAGCCGAGTTCGCTGCCGTCGGCGAGTCTCAGGATGCGGGATCCGGTGTCCACCGCGACCGCCTCGACACCCAGACGCAACTGGATGTTCTTCTCATCGAAGAACTCACGCGGCTTGAGCGTGGTGTCGCTCGTCTCCCCGCGCATCACTTCCTTCGACAGCGGTGGACGGTCGTAGGGAAGGTGCGGTTCACCGCCCAGAAGAACCAGGTCACCCACGTATCCGGCCCGCCGGAGCTCCTCGGCGGTGCGCAGACCTGCCAGGCCCGCTCCCACGATCGCAATTCTCTGCACTGTCCCCGTACCCGCCCAATCTGCCCCTGCGACGAACATGACCGCCATCACATCTCTGGCACAAGTCATATCAAACGCGCTCCGCGCCCGTGAGTACTTGTCAACCGCGGGCGGTTGACAAGTACTCACGGGTCAGAGGTCGGCGATGGCCTCGAGGGGCCGGGTGCGGGCGGCGCGGCTCGCCGGCCACAGCGCTGCGAGCACACCGACCACACCGGATCCGAGGAGCATCGCGATCACCTGTCCCCACGGCACCGTCACCTGGTCGAGACCCTGGTCCTTCAGGGTGCTCACGAAGCCCCACCCGAATGCGATGCCGAGCAGCACGCCGACGGCCGCACCGAACACCGCGATGAGCATCGACTCCAGGTAGATCGTGCGACGCATCTGCGACCGCTGCATTCCGACCGCGCGGAGCATGCCGATCTCCCGCCTGCGCTCGACCACCGACAGCGCGAGCGTGTTGATGATGCCGAGGATCGCGATCACGACGGCGAGTGCGAGGAGTCCGTAGAGGATCGCGAGAAGAGTGTCGATCTGCTGCCCCTGGGTTCCCTTGAACTGTTCCCGGTCCTGCACCTGAACCACGACGAACTGCTTGGTCGCGGATTCGAGGTCGGCGCGCAGCTGCGTCAGATCCGCACCCGGTTTCGCGTCGATGAGGACAGCCAGATCGGGAATGGTCGCGGCGGGCATCACCTGGCGGTACACGTCGTCCGAGACGAGCCAGTCGCCGACCAGCTGGTTGTCCTCGAAGACGCCTGTCACCTCGGCGTCGACGACCTTCCCGTCGGCGCTCGTCATCGGGACGGTCGTCCCCAGCGTCCAGCCCTTCTGCGCGGCCGTCGTCTGGGACACGACGAGGTGGTTGCCCGTCAGATCGGCGCCGCCCTCGACGAGCTTGTAGTCGAGGACGCCCTCGAGCGGGCCGTCCAGCGACGCGCCCTGCTCCTGCTCGTCGTCGACCTTCACGGACACCGGATGCAGGGCGGCGGCACTCTGGACGTCGTCGAGGTTGCGCACGGCCCTCGCCGCGCCGCTGGGCACACCGATCTGGTTGGGTCCGGTGAGTACGTAGTCGGCGGACACCCCCGAGTCGACGAGCTGGTTGACGCTGGCCTTCGCGGACGCGCCGAACACGCCGATGACGGACACGAGCATCAGACCCAGTGTCAACGCGAACGCGGTGGCGGCCGTGCGGCGCGGATTCCGCACGGCGTTGGTGCGGGCCAGGCGCCCGACCGGGCCGAACGGCTTGGCCAGCACCGCTCCGAGGGCCCCGACGATCGGGCGGGACAACGCCGGGGCGGCGAACAGCACGGCGAGGATCAGACCGAGCGCTCCGGCACCGACGACGGCGGCCGCGCCACCACCCGTGCCCCGCGAACCGATCACGAGTCCCACGACACCGAGGACACCGAGGACGGCACCGGCGATGGTGCGCACGTGCAGTGAGTCA
This sequence comes from Rhodococcus sp. P3_B8, assembly GCF_056402775.1. Lineage (NCBI taxonomy): Bacteria > Bacillati > Actinomycetota > Actinomycetes > Mycobacteriales > Nocardiaceae > Rhodococcus > Rhodococcus sp. P3_B8. The sequence continues at coordinate 1,029 of NZ_JBFUGT010000481.1, read as the reverse complement.
CCGGTGGACGCGAATTCCTCCCGCATCGCCGCGACCGGCGGCACCTTGGACGCGCGCCGGGCGGGTGCGTACGCGCTGACGGTCGTCACGAGCACCCCGACCACGAGGGCGATGAGAATCGTGCGCGGCCCCACCTGCAGGGGACCTTCGGGCAGACCGACGTCGAACGCGTTCAGCAGTGCCCGCAGACCGTAGGCCAGGCCGACGCCGGCGGCGATCCCGATCGCGCTGCCGATCACGCCGACCACGAGGGCCTCCAAGACCACGGAACGACCCACCTGCTTGCGGCTGGCGCCGATCGCGCGGAGCAGCGCCAGTTCGCGCAGACGCTGGGCCACGATCATCGAGAACGTGTTGTAGATGATGAACGTGCCGACGAGCAGGGCGATCGCACCGAATGCGAGGAGGAAGTAGTTGATGAAGCTCAGCGCCTCGGTCACCTGCGCCTTGGTCTCCTCGCGCACCTCGTCGCCGGTCTGGACCTTCGCGTCGGGAAGGGCCGCGGCGATCTCGTCGCGCAGTTCGGTCTGGGACACGCCCGTCCCGGCGACGTCGATGTACTCGACGTGCTTGCCGTCGGTGAACAGTTCGCGGGCCTGCGAGTCGACGAACGTCGCGCCGATGAATCCACCGGTCTCGTTGCCGGTGTCGTAGATGCCGGAGACGGTGACGTCGACCATGCCGCGAGCGGGCACGAGAACCTTGGTGGTGTCGCCGACCGCCAGTTGCGCGCGTTCGGCGGCGCTGGCGTTGACGGCCATCTGGCCGACCTGAGCCGGCGGGCCGCCCTGCACGTACTCGTCGGGCTCACCGAGCGCCTGGCCCGGCGGCAGGTACGACTCGCCGATGCTCGGCGCACCACCCGTCTGGACGGCGGCGCCGTCGGAGTCGATGAGGACGATCTGCCCGCTGACGGCAGGTGCCACCGCGCGCACTCCGTCCAGCGCGGTGAGGGTGTCGAGGTCGGCGAGGGGCACTCCGCTGGAGTTGCGCTCCTCGCTCGACACCCGGACGTCGACCCCTTGCGCG
>NZ_JBFUGT010000480.1:0-3457 GCF_056402775.1 Rhodococcus sp. P3_B8 | reverse complement strand
CCCGCACGTCCTGGCGCTGCTCGACGACGCCGTCCGGCTTGTCGCGGCGTTGGACGAACCGGCGGAGAGCAACTTCGTGCGCGCACATGCGCAGGCGGACCTCGCCGAGCACGGCGACGAACGGCGCGCGACCACCCGCATCTTCGGGTCGAAGCCGGGCACCTACGGGGCCGGACTGCTGCAGCTGATCGATTCCAAGAGCTGGCGCGGCGACGCCGACCTCGCCGACGTGTACACCACGTGGGGTGGTTTCGCATACGGCCGCGGACTCGACGGTGCGCCCGCCGCCGACGACATGCGGACCGCGTACCGTCGAATCACCGTGGCGGCCAAGAACACCGACACCCGCGAACACGACATCGCCGATGCCGACGACTACTTCCAGTACCACGGCGGAATGGTCGCGACCGTGCGGGCGCTCACCGGAAAGTCACCCGAGGCGTACATCGGCGACAGCACCCGTCCGGAGTCGGTGCGCACCCGAACCCTGTCGGAGGAGACGTCCCGAGTGTTCCGCGCCCGCGTCGTGAACCCGCGGTGGCTCGAGGCGATGCGCCGCCACGGCTACAAGGGTGCGTTCGAGATGGCGGCCACCGTCGACTACCTGTTCGGATACGACGCCACCACCAACGTCGTCGCCGACTGGATGTACGAGAAACTCGCCGAGTCGTACGTGCTCGACGACCAGAACCGCAAGTTCATGGAACAGTCCAACCCGTGGGCCCTGCACGGCATCGCCGAACGCCTGCTCGAGGCGGCCGAGCGGGACATGTGGGAGCACCCCGACCAGCAGACCCTCGACGGCCTGCGGCAGGTGTATCTCGAGACCGAAGGCGAACTCGAAGGGGACTGACCCACCGTCCGGGCTTCGCGGTTCGGTCTAGCATGGGGCCGGTGACCACAGAATTCGACCGGGTGTCGTCCGCGAAGTATGTCCTGCTCACCACGTTTCGGAAAGACGGCACCCCGGTGGCGACGCCGCTCTGGGCCGCCGCCGACGGTGAGCGTCTGCTGATGTGGACGGTCACCGACTCCTACAAGGTCAAACGGATCCGCCGCAACCCGGAGGTGACGGTGGCTGCGTGCGATGCTCGCGGCAAGCCGAAGGGGCCCGAGGTTCCCGCCCGCGCCGTCATCCTCGACGCCACCGACACCGATCACACGCGGGACGTGATCGCCCGCAAGTACGKCATCCTCGGCTGGCTCACGATGAAAGGCAGCCTCCTGCGCCGAGGAAAGACCGGCACCATCGGGCTCGCCGTCACGGCCGACGACCGGTAGGCAGGGGCCGCCATCGAACCGAGAACGTGATCCGAACGCGGCGTCGTCGAACAGTCGGTTGCCGAAACCGTCCAGGCGGCGGGCAACAATAGGTCTCGTGATCGGCTGAACGAGCCAACGAGTTACGGTCACGAGTATGCCGAGAGAGACGCGCGACTCGGAGGAGCGTCCCTATGTCGTCGCTCATGTTGCGGTCGCCCTGGACGGGGCCACGACGGGCTTCGAGCCGGATGTGGGCCGGTTCTACGAACTCGCGGCGACCTGGAGAGAAGACGTGACCCTGGTGGGGGCGGACACGATGCTGGCGCAGGAGCAGGCGTTGGCTGCCGCTCCCCGCCCCGGCCCGCTCGAGGGCGGGCCGCTGCTGGCCGTTGTCGACAGCCGGGGACGCGTCGACGACTGGGTGTGGGAGGCGCTGCGGGACGTCGGACACTGGTCGGAGGTGCTCGCTTTGCACGCCGAGGCCACCCCGCCTCGCGGAGGTGGCCGACCGGTGCAGGAGTTGGTGACAGGTACCGAGCGTGTGGATCTGGCTGCTGCTCTGGAGATCCTCGGCGGGCGCGCCGGCGGCGAGGTCGTGCGGGTGGACAGCGGGGGTGCGCTGATCGGCGTCCTGCTCGGCGCTGGGTTGCTGGATGAGGTGAGCCTGCTCGTCCACCCCCGGCTGCCTGGTGTGCGGACACATCGTCTGTGGCACGGATCGGCACCGGCAGCGATCCGGTTCGACCTCATCGCGAGCCGTGCCTTCGAAGACGGCCTCGTCTGGCTCCGCTACCGGCCCGCGCGATGAGGGGGCGGGTCGCCTCTTCGCGGAACGGGTATGTGGCACCGCATCTTCGGTGACCGGTCAGGCGAGTGTGCGGAGATGGTCGGCGATCATGCGCTGAGCGGTGTCCGGGGTGTCGGTGTCGCCGAGCAGAACGTGCATCGCGGCGCCGTCGACAAGTGCGTGCAGGCGCATCGCCTCGGTGTCGACGTCGATGTCCGGCGCGATCAGGCCCCGTTGAGCGAGGCCGGTCAGGATCGCGGCGCAGGCACCGCGGAGCTGCCGTTGGGCGTCGAGGGCGATCTCCTTCAGCAGGGGATGGGCGGGGCTTTCCGCGACCAGGGCCAGGTTCACTTCCATTTCGCAGCGTCGGCGGTCGTCGAGGGGGAGGACTTCGTCCAGCACCGCGAGAGCGCGCTGCCACGGGTCGGTGATCGAGGCGTGGGTCTGTGCTCGTTCGCGGACACGCGTTGCGACGAGCCGCATCGAATAGGCGAGGAGTTCGGCCTTGCTGGCGAACACGTGTCGGAGCGATCCGCTCGAGATTCCGGCCTCCGCGGCAACATCCCGGACGGACACGGCGCCGATGCCCTCGCGTTGGATCACCCGCCACACGGCCTCGGCGATCTCCTGCTGCCTTCGGTCGTGGTCGATGAGCTTCGGCACTCTGCCATGTTAACACGACCGTGTTAGCATGAGCGCTTGCTAGCACGATCGTACTAACAAGTACTGGAGGGCTGAAGGCATGACGTCGCTGTCGAGTTCCCACCGCTATGCCGCGCTCGACGTCATGCGCGGTGCGGCCATCCTGGGCACTCTCGCCACCAACATCTGGATCTTCACCAACGTCGGGGGTCTGGTGGGGTATATCAACGGCACCGGACGAGCCACCGGCGGATGGGCCCCGGTGCAGGCGGTACTGCAGCAGTTCGCGCAGGGCAAGTTCCTCGGCCTGCTCACCATCATGTTCGGCATCGGACTGGTCATTCAGCAGCGCTCCGCGCAGCGACGGGGCCGGCGGTGGCCGRGCGGCTACCCGTGGCGTGCGGGGCTGCTGATGCTCGACGGAGCACTGCATTTTCTGCTGTTCACCGAGTTCGACGTCCTGATCGGATACGCCCTCACCGGATTGATCGTCGCCTTCATCCTGACCACAGGCATTCGCGCGCAACGCGTCTGGGTGGCGTGTGCCGTGACCGTCCACGCGGCGATGCTCGGCCTCGTCGTCGCGGCATTGTCCTCGGCGCCCGCGCGGGAGCCCCAGCCGCTGTCACCGAACCCCTATGCGGACGGCAGCTTCTGGGATCTCGTCGTCTTCCGCGCCGACCACGTGTTGCTGTTCCGACTCGAGGTGCTCTTCATCTTGCCGCTGTCGATCGCCCTGTTCCTCGTCGGCGCACACCTCTACGG
>NZ_JBFUGT010000479.1:0-3463 GCF_056402775.1 Rhodococcus sp. P3_B8 | reverse complement strand
CGAATTGGGTCCACTGGTTATACGCCAGTTGGACCGGGACACCGACATCGATCGTTTCGACGATATTGGTCAACTTGAGCTTCTTGCCCTTACCGCTACCGCCACCGCCACCACCAGTGACCGCGTCCTTCACATCCGACGCCGTCTCCTTCACCTTGTCGGTCAACCCGGAGAACAGTGACTTGCCATCGCCCTTCTCGTCCCCGTCACCGTCACCGTTGCCGTTGCCGTTGCCGTTGCCGTTGCCGGTGACCGCGGACAGCAGGCTTCCGCCGCCACCCTCGGCGTAGTCGGTGAGCCGTCCGGACGCACCCTGCACCTTGTCGGAGACCGACGAGAGCGCTTTTTCGGCCACCGTGCCGACCAGCTTCTGCATTGCTTCCTGGAGCACGCTGGACGATCCGTTGCCGTCACCCGGCGCAGTTTCTCGCAGTTTCTTCGCGGCGTTCGTCATCGTGCTCACCGTCCGCCGCGCCGGACGGGCGCAGAATTAGTCGTGGCTTTCGCCCGTGTCTTGCGGCCCCTGGTAGGGGCCTCTTCGTCATCCTCGTCGGACTTCGCGCTCCGCGATCTGCTGGTCGGCCGGGAGCTACCGTTGCTGGAAGTCCGTCGACGCGCGGCGGGCCGCTTGCGTGGGGCGGGTTCCTCGTCGGCGGTATCTTCGTCGGCAGCGTCTTCCTCGTCGGGCTCTTCGTACTCGTCTTCCTCATCGGCGTACTGTTCGTCCGGCTCTTCCTCGACTTCGGACTCGTCGTACTCCTCGTCCTCGGACCGGCCGCGTCGCTTGCGACCGAGTTTTCCGAGCCTGCTGAGCTTGCCTACGGAATTGCCGACACCACTCGCGGTGTCGTCCACGGTGTCGCCCACGTCGCCGACGACTTCTCCGCCGCTTGACAGGAGGCGGTTGTTGAGCGAATTGATGCGTTGGCTTGCGGCGGTGACCGCTGCGGCCTTCGCCGCGCTGACCAGCTCTTCGCGCACCGAGTCGCTGATCTTGGCGAACTCGGGGGAGCTCGCGAGCATCTTCGTACCGCGTTCCAGTAAATCGCGTGGCCCGCCGGGGAAGCGTCCGGTCGCACCCGCGGCCGCGAGCATCAGTGCCATCTTCATTCGGTGTGTACGGCCCAGCATGTATCCTGCGCCGACGGCCAATGCCACCTGACCTTTGGTTTTCATCGTCGAACCCCTTTACCGAGTAGTCGCCGGCGCACCGCTCGCCCACTTCGGCAATGTGTGGCAGAACCGTCCTCGGCAATGTCTCGCAAAACCCTGCGCGGTATGGGGCGCCGCTTGTCGACTACCCCAGCTGCGGGACACTCAACCACCACCAGAAAATCCGGTTCGGGCAGCTTTCCGCGGCCACGCATCCACGTCGACTGTCTCKAGATTGCGGATTGGCACCGAAAATCGAATGTGCCTCAGCAGCAACCCTGTTCACGGAGAAGGTTAGGGGAATTCACTCGGCGGCGGCGCGCACCGCCGCCACCAGCGCCGCGACAACGAGCACCAGCAGGAGGACCACGAGCAGTACCGGCGCGAGCAGGGCCCCGAGGACCAGGACGAGAACCAGGGCGACCTTGGCCTTGCCGCTCAACCCGGACACGAGCGCTTTGATCGCGGCCCACACAGGATTCTTGCCGGTCAGGGCGGCCCGAATGCCTGCAATTACGGCGTTGATCCCCGCGTCGCTCTGTGCGATCGTATCGACGAGCGTGTCCATCCATTCCCTGAACTTCTGCCGAATATTCTGCGTCACCGTGTCGCCGCGTTCTCGAATCGCGTCCATGAGCCGGTGAACGTGGTCTTTAAGCCATGCGATGACCGCCTCGACCGACCGCGACAACAGTCCGCGTTCGGTCTCCTGCGAGATCGGGTCAGGCCTGCGCTGACGAGTCGGCGTGGTGGACCGAGGGCGCGCCGTTACGTGGGACCCGGTGTCTCGGGGACGCTTCCGGGCCGTCGGCTTCGTGGCGTCGGGGCGGTCCGTTCGGGGTGCCGGTTTCCTTCTCCCGGGGGCGCTGTGGCGTGACGTGGAGGGTGATTTTTCGGCTGCCGGTCGCCTAGGGGGCAACGGTCGTCTTCGTGGCAGCCGCCCCGAGGCTGCGCCGGCGGGCGGCGTCGACTTCTTCGAAGTCTGATGTGATCGACTTGTCGCCGCCGTGGCGGTGGCCATCGGCTTGTCGTTGTCCGTGGTCTTGCTGTGAGAGGAAGTGCCTCCACGGTCAGGCCTGGCCGGTGTGCTCCGGCCGCTTGTCCTCACTCGTGCGCCCATACACCGCAATTACCCTCGCGACCATTCTTGAAACGGGAGCGGATTTAGTGGGCGCTGCAGGTGCGGCGGATCTCCGGCGCCGCGTTCGTCTGTGCGGGTTGTTGCGGGTGATGATGAGCGGTGTCGGAGGAGGTGAACCGGTGATCGRCTGTCAGTGCGGTGCCCGCATCCTGTCTCCTCGGGGCCCATCGTGAAGGTGGAGAAGTATGTTTTCTCCGCGGGAGATTGTTCCGGTGAAGTCGAAGGAGCGGGCGGGCATCGGGGTTAGGATGCACAAGGAGATCTGCCCAGCTGGTACCGCTCATCGGCGCGGTATCGAACTCTGCCGCAGAGGCGGTGATGCCGACGATGAGGAATTTTCCGGTGGGGAACGTGGCGAGCCGGACGGTCGGAGGGCGCCGGTGCCGCACACTGAATACCACCCGCGCCGCTGCACTCGCGGTGGGCGTTGCCGTCGCGATCGCGGGCTGCTCGACCACTTCCGATCCGACGACCTCGCAGACGTCGAACGGTGCAGTGCCCGCCTCGACGACCGCCGCCGCACCAACGGGGTCGGCGCTGAAACCCATCGACCCGGCCGCATTCCAGGACGCTGTGAACGCGGCGGCCGAGGAGCTGCTCGTACCCGGCGCGGTGGTGCAGCTCCGCACCCCCCAGGGGAGCGTCGACGCCGTGGTCGGTACGACCGAACTGGGCGCGCAGACGCCGCCCGACGAACACACCCATTTCCGGATCGCGTCGAACACCAAGACCATGACTGCGGCGCTGACCGTGCTCCTCGCCCAGGACGGGAAGCTCGAGTTCAGCGACCCGGTGTCCACCTACGTTTCGGATGTGCCCAACGGCGAGAACATCACCGTCGCAGAGCTGTTGACGATGCGCAGTGGGCTGTACAACTACACGAACTCGCCCGAGTTCGCGGCCACTCTGGATACCGACCCGGCGAAGGCCTGGACGCCGCAAGAGGTCTTGGATATCGCGTTCCGGCACCCGCCGGAATTCCCGCCGGGCACCTCCTACGAGTACAGCAATACGAATTTCGCGTTGCTGGGTCTGATCGCCGAGAAGGCCGGCGCGCGCCCATTGGCCGAGCAATTCCGGGATCGATTGTTCGGGCCCCTCGGGTTGCAGCAAACCTCGCTTCCCGCCGCCGACGATGCCGCGACCATCCCGGATCGCTATTCGCACGGC
>NZ_JBFUGT010000478.1:0-3468 GCF_056402775.1 Rhodococcus sp. P3_B8 | reverse complement strand
CCACAACATCACTGATATCCCTAGGAGAGTTCGGATGAATCGTCGTCGTTTTCGCGCCGTGACCGCCGCAGCAGTCACGCTCGCTGCGGTGGCAATGTTCGGGTCGGCTGGACAAGTGGTGGCGGAACCGGCAACCGCAGCCGCGGCGGATTTCTATCTCCCACCGAATCCGCTGCCCGCCGGTAACAGCGGGGATCTGATCCGCAGCGAACCCTTCCGCCCGCTGGGTGGTTCCCCGTTGGCGACCCTGGTACCGGCCGCGTCCGCCACCCGAATCATGTATCTCTCCTCCGACACCGTCGGCGCACCGGTCGCGGTCACCGGAACGATTCTGGAGCCGACCGCAGCGTGGTCTGGATCCGGGCCACGCCCCCTCGTCAGCTATACCTTCGGCACCATCGGCGCGGGCGACAATTGCGCCCCCTCGAAACTGGTCGCCGACGGCATCACTACCGATGGTGCCGGAACACCGATGCCCAACCTATACATTCTCGACGTCGTGTCGCTGCTGGCACGCGGCATCACCGTCGTGGTCACCGACTATGAGGGGCTGGGCACCCCGGGCGCACACACGTACCTGCAACCGGTACCCGAAGCGCACGCCGTCCTTGACGCAACACGCGCCGCCATTCGCTTCGGCGCGGCGACCCCGCGTGCGCCGGTAGGAATTTGGGGATACTCGCAAGGCGGCTCGGCATCCGGTGGCGCCGCCCAACTCGCCCGCAGCTACGCTCCCGACCTCAACCTCGCGGGCACCGTTGTCGGCGCACCGCCCGCGAACGTCGCCTCTACCCTGTCGAACGTCGACGGCAAAGCGCTCACCGATGTAATCGGGTTCTTCCTCAACGGCCTGCTGGGCAGCCACCCGGAATTCACGAATGCGGTCACCACGATGCTCAACTCCGACGGGATCGACTTCCTGCACCGCACCGCAACCGAATGCGACTTGAACGCCCTACTCCATGCCTATCAGCCCACCAGTTCGTTGACGGTCAGTGGCCGACCCATCACCGACGAACTGCAAGCCAATCCCGCGATCCGGGCTGTTCTCGACAGCTTCAACCTGGGCACACCAGCCCCCGCTGATCCCGTTCTCCTCGCTCAGAACGTCAACGACGACGTCACCCCCGCCGCGGACACCTACGCCTTGGAGAACGCCTGGCGTGGTGCCGGCGCCGACGTGACCGTCGCACGCCTCGACACGCCCCCGCTGCTACCGCAACTCGGGGCCGCGGGGCATGCGGCCGGGCTTCTCCTCGACAACCCGACCGCTGTGCAATGGCTCATCGGCCGGTTCAACCATTGACACCCTGGCCGATCGGCAACCGAAGCCGCGGTCCCGTAGGGCCGGTGGTCGCGGGTGACGCGGTGCTCGCCGCGACGGCGGTGTGGGCGGGGGCCAGACGATCGACATGCGTTGAGGACACTTCGAGCTGGCGGCCACGTTCGACCGCGGCGCGGGCCGTGTCCTCGGCTGCGGTGAGGTCAGTGGCCAGAGGCGCGTGACACGATCGGCGAGGACCTTCCGATCACGCAGAAGGTTCTTCGAGACAAACCACTCGGCACCGGCATCGACGCTGCCATCAGAGCATTTCTCCCCGAACCGCTCCACATGGAGGCCGTCAAAGATGTTGCCACCGAGCTGAAGACGACCGGATCCGCCACCTTCGGCAAACTGCTCAAGACCCTGCTCGACGAGGTGACTGACCAGCTCGGGGATATCGAACAGCAGTTCTCGAAAATCGACCAAACCTGAGCAGGGTGTTCGAGGAACACTCGGTGCCGGCCGCAATGGTGTCGGTGTGAGCGGGTGCGCCGTTGTACGTTCGCACCCGCTCACATACCCCGGCGCGCATCGTCAACTTGGCTGTGCGGGTGACCGCTGGGAGGATGGGCGACCGTGACCAGCGCAGATTCGTCGTACAAGGGCTTCCGCTACCCGAAGAATCATCAGCCACGCCGTGTGGCTGTATCACCGCTTCGCGTTGAGCCTGCGTGACGTGCAGGAACTGATGTTCGAACGCGGCGTCGTGGTCTCGCACGAGACGATCCGGCAGTGGTGCGCGAAGTTCGGCCAGTCCTATGCCAACCAGCTGCGCCGCCGCAGGCCCGCCTGTCGACAAGTGGCACCTCGATGAAGTGTTCATCCCGATCAACGGCGAGCGGATGTACTTGTGGCGTGCGGTCGACCAGGACGGTGTGGTGCTCGACATCCTCGTCCAGTCGCGTCGAAACGCCAAGGCTGCCAAGCAGTTCTTCCGTAAGCTGCTCCGCTGCCCCCGACAGCGCGGTGTCGGACAGGTTGCCGTTTTGGGGATCGACCGCAACAACGGCATGCGTGCCCGCATCCGCGGTAGGGCACCCCGGCACAACGTGGGTCTCGAATGCCGGCGCGATACGCCGCAACCGAATCACCCCGGGCCGGCCGGCCACGTCGAATGTGGCGACGACCTGCGCCCACCGAACATAGGCACACGGTTGGCAACTGACATGGTTGGTGGTGCACGGCAACGCCCGTACCACACTAAGTCCTTCCTGGTCGGTCCTCGACCACCGCAGCCGCACATGGACTCCGTCCAACATGTGCAGGGTGACGTCGCCACAGGTGAGGCCGACGAGGTCGCTGCGCCGGAACGCCCCGGCGAACCCCATCAACAGCAAGGCAGTTGGAACCTACAACAACGACGGTGTAGGTTCCAACGTCCGGTGTCAGTCGTTGATCTCGGCGACCTGGGCTTTCCAACCTTTTGCCGGAAGTTTCGTCGGATTCCTCGGCGCCTGGGCAGCGGAAACGTGTCTTGTTAGGGCCTCCTACCGACACGGAACCGTGGAACCTATTGCAGGATCCACTCCTCGGCGTCAGCCCTCTGCGCATCCGACCTGCAGGTTCTCAACATCGTGTGAGTGCGCAATTCTCACGAACTTGTCGGAATCCTCAGCCCGGTCGCTATCCCGTAAGCCGATCGGGAACCGCCACGGCGTGCTTGGCATCGGAGGGACCGGGTTTCACCAGTGCCCATTTGCCGGCGACTGCACTGGTTCGGCACGCAGCTCGGCGGCCCGTGCCGCGGACAGGTGGTCTCGTCTTGCCGCTGCGAACCAGCCTTTGCCGGCCCAGGAGTGCTCGAGGATCGTGAGAACCTGCCGGTGATCCGTTTTCACAGCTGCCGGGCAGTCAGAGCCTCGGAGTACTCAACCAACTCCCGCAAGACGTCCTCCGCGTCCTCATCGCACGCGTCACACCCGCACGCAGGGAGCGCGATGTGCGACCAACTCCACCAACTCGACTGTCCGTGACTTCGACGGCGGCGGGGCCACGGGTGACAGTCACCTCGAACCGGCGCTCGAGGTCGGGCTCATCGAGCAGCAGCACCGGTGGCTGAGTGAGCAGGGAGCGGGCGATCGCGGGCCGTTGCCGTTCGCCGCCGGACAGCCAAATCCTGTTCTCCCCGATCTGCGAATTCAGGC
>NZ_JBFUGT010000477.1:0-3497 GCF_056402775.1 Rhodococcus sp. P3_B8 | reverse complement strand
TGTGTGTTGTTTCAGATACTGCACAGTGGACGCGTAGCTTCTTTGTGGTAAGTCCTCGGCCTATTAGTACCAGTCACCTGCATCCGTTACCGGACTTCCAGTTCTGGCCTATCAACCCGGTGGTCTGCCGGGGGCCTTACCCCCTCGAGGGGGTGAGAAACCTCATCTTGGAACAGGCTTCCCGCTTAGATGCTTTCAGCGGTTATCCCTTCCGAACGTAGCTAACCAGCGGTGCTCCTGGTGGAACAACTGGCACACCAGAGGTTCGTCCGTCCCGGTCCTCTCGTACTAGGGACAGCCTTCCTCAAGTTTCTAACGCGCGCGGCGGATAGAGACCGAACTGTCTCACGACGTTCTAAACCCAGCTCGCGTGCCGCTTTAATGGGCGAACAGCCCAACCCTTGGGACCTACTCCAGCCCCAGGATGCGACGAGCCGACATCGAGGTGCCAAACCATCCCGTCGATATGGACTCTTGGGGAAGATCAGCCTGTTATCCCCGGGGTACCTTTTATCCGTTGAGCGACACCGCTTCCACTTGCCGGTGCCGGATCACTAGTCCCGACTTTCGTCCCTGCTCGACCTGTCAGTCTCACAGTCAAGCTCCCTTGTGCACTTGCACTCGACACCTGATTGCCAACCAGGCTGAGGGAACCTTTGGGCGCCTCCGTTACATTTTGGGAGGCAACCGCCCCAGTTAAACTACCCACCAGGCACTGTCCCTGAACCAGATCATGGTCCGAGGTTAGAGGTCCAATACGATCAGAGTGGTATTTCAACAACGACTCCACACTCACTGGCGTGAGCGCTTCACAGTCTCCCACCTATCCTACACAAACCGAACCGAACACCAATACCAAGCTGTAGTGAAGGTCCCGGGGTCTTTTCGTCCTGCCGCGCGTAACGAGCATCTTTACTCGTAATGCAATTTCGCCGAGTCTATGGTTGAGACAGCTGAGAAGTCGTTACGCCATTCGTGCAGGTCGGAACTTACCCGACAAGGAATTTCGCTACCTTAGGATGGTTATAGTTACCACCGCCGTTTACTGGGGCTTAAATTCTCAGCTTCGCTCCGAAGAGCTAACCGGTCCTCTTAACCTTCCAGCACCGGGCAGGCGTCAGTCCGTATACATCGTCTTACGACTTCGCACGGACCTGTGTTTTTAGTAAACAGTCGCTTCTCACTGGTCTCTGCGGCCCCACCCAGCTCACACTGCAAGAGTGATCACCGGACGAGGCCCCCCTTCTCCCGAAGTTACGGGGGCATTTTGCCGAGTTCCTTAACCATAGTTATCTCGATCGCCTTAGTATTCTCTACCTGACCACCTGTGTCGGTTTGGGGTACGGGCCGTGTGAAAGCTCGCTAGAGGCTTTTCTCGGCAGCATAGGATCACTGAATTCGCCTCATTCGGCTATGCGTCACCTCTCAGGCTTAATGAATGGCGGATTTGCCTACCATTCGCCCTACAGGCTTACACCAGTATTACCACTGACTGGCTCAGCTACCTTCCTGCGTCACCCCATCGCTTGGCTACTACCAGATCAGGTCCCATGCATCCACATCCAGGGCCCCCGAAGGGGCGTAAGGACGCTTCAGGATGGTTAGTATCACTGATTCACCAGGGGCGCGTTCACACGGGTACGGGAATATCAACCCGTTGTCCATCGGCTACGCCTGTCGGCCTCGTCTTAGGTCCCGACTCACCCTGGGCGGATTAACCTGGCCCAGGAACCCTTGGTCATTCGGCGGACGAGTTTCTCACTCGTCTTTCGCTACTCATGCCTGCATTCTCACTCGTGTGGCCTCCACGGCTGGGTCACCCCGCCGCTTCCATGGCCACACGACGCTCCCCTACCCATCCACACCACTGCCCAAGACTCCGCAGAATCAAGGGGGTGCATTGTGTGAATGCCGCAGCTTCGGTGGTGTACTTGAGCCCCGCTACATTGTCGGCGCAGGATCACTTGACCAGTGAGCTATTACGCACTCTTTCAAGGGTGGCTGCTTCTAAGCCAACCTCCTGGTTGTCTTCGCGACCCCACATCCTTTTCCACTTAGTACACGCTTAGGGACCTTAGCTGGCGATCTGGGCTGTTTCCCTCTCGACTACGAACCTTATCGCCCGCAGTCTCACTGCCGCGCTCTCACTCACCGGCATTCGGAGTTTGGCTGATTTCGGTAAGCTTGTGGGCCCCCTAGACCATCCAGTAGCTCTACCTCCGGTGAGAAACACGCGACGCTGCACCTAAATGCATTTCGGGGAGAACCAGCTATCACGGAGTTTGATTGGCCTTTCACCCCTACCCACAGCTCATCCCCTCAGTTTTCAACCTAAGTGGGTTCGGTCCTCCACGACGTCTTACCGTCGCTTCAACCTGGCCATGGGTAGATCACTCCGCTTCGGGTCTAGAACATGCCACTAAAAACGCCCTATTCGGACTCGCTTTCGCTACGGCTACCCCACACGGGTTAACCTCGCGACATGCCACTAACTCGCAGGCTCATTCTTCAAAAGGCACGCCATCACCCCCCACACCGAAGTGTGCAAAGGCTTTGACGGATTGTAAGCGCACGGTTTCAGGTACTATTTCACTCCCCTCCCGGGGTACTTTTCACCTTTCCCTCACGGTACTAGTCCGCTATCGGTCACCAGGGAGTATTCAGGCTTATCGGGTGGTCCCGACAGATTCACACCAGATTTCACGGGCCCGGTGCTACTTGGGTTTCCATCACGACAGTCATCATGTTTTCGTGTACGGGACTCTCACCCTCTACGACAGGCCGTTCCAGACCACTTCCACTAACACAATGATTTCTTACTGTCGGCCAACACGGCAGCATTGACAAGATGAACCCCACAACCCCACGAATGCAACACCTGCCGGCTATCACACATCCATGGTTTAGCCTCTTCCGCTTTCGCTCGCCACTACTCACGGAATCACTATTGTTTTCTCTTCCTGTGGGTACTGAGATGTTTCACTTCCCCACGTTCCCTCCACACACCCTATATATTCAGGTGCGGGTAACACGACATCACTCGTGCTGGGTTTCCCCATTCGGACATCCTCGGATCTCAGCTCGGTTGACAGCTCCCCGAGGCTTATCGCAGCCTCCTACGTCCTTCATCGGCTCCTGGTGCCAAGGCATCCACCGTACGCTCTTCATTACTTACAACAAAGATGCTCGCGTCCACTGTGCAGTTCTCAAACAACACACAACCAACCACCCACACAGACACCAGACCAGACACGAAGAAGAGCCGAAACCCTCCACCACGCCTGCGGTTTGACCTGCAGTGCTTGCTTGTCGTCACTTCCTGTAGAAAAAACACTCGCGTGTTCCCTCAGGACCCAACAGTGCATCGATATATCACCCGCCGGCCGATCATCAGATCAACCGTGACGCGGGAAAGTTTGTCAGTGTTCCACCCATGAGCGTCCGCAGCCCTACTGATGAGGACTAAACGTCCGCAGCCCTACTGATGAGGACTAAAC
>NZ_JBFUGT010000476.1:0-3516 GCF_056402775.1 Rhodococcus sp. P3_B8 | reverse complement strand
GGGTGGAGCACCGGCAGGCGTCCCTCGAGGAACTCGGCCAGCTCGCCGACCCGCCGATGACGAAGGACGCCGTGGCCGGGCGCATTCGGCGGTTGCTGTCGATGGCGGATCGCAAGGCCAAGGAAACCGGCATCCCCGACACCGAGTCGGCCGTCACCGCAGATCTTCTCGACGACGCCTGACCGTCGTCGGCGGTCGCCTCCCACCACCCCCACTCCCGGACGAACGGGACGCTCGTTGCGTCAGATCGGACGAGCGTCCCGTTCGTTCGGGTCGGGGCGGCCCGGAAAGGGTGCCCGGAGGTGACTGCGCGCGCGCGTGCCGCGCGCACTAGGGTTAGAGCCACATCGACCGATGAAACCTCGCGCCGACCACCCGTCGGTGGTGTCGTAGCGGCGCGGGAGCAGAGCTGCACAACCAGAATCATGCGCAAAGGAGCAGATTGTGACTGTCCGGGTAGGCGTAAACGGTTTCGGCCGTATCGGACGTAACTTCTTCAGGGCGGTGGATGCGCAGAAGGCGCTCGGAACCACCGACATCGAGATTGTGGCGGTCAACGACCTCACGGACAACGCTACGCTGGCGCATCTCCTGAAGTACGACTCCATCCTGGGTCGTCTCCCGCACGACGTCTCGCTCGAGGGTGAAGACACCATCGTCGTCGGAAACCAGAAGATCAAGGCACTCGCCATCAAGGAAGGCCCCGCGGCGCTTCCCTGGGGTGACCTGGGCGTCGACGTCGTCGTCGAGTCCACCGGCATCTTCACCGACGCAGCCAAGGCGAAGGGCCACCTCGAGGCCGGCGCCAAGAAGGTCATCATCTCCGCCCCGGCCAAGGGCGAGGACATCACCATCGTGATGGGCGTCAACGACGACAAGTACGACGGCAGCCAGAACATCATCTCCAACGCCTCGTGCACCACCAACTGCCTCGGCCCCATCGCCAAGGTGCTCGACGACGAGTTCGGCATCGTCAAGGGCCTCATGACCACGGTCCACGCCTACACCCAGGACCAGAACCTGCAGGACGGCCCGCACAGCGACCTGCGCCGCGCCCGCGCCGCCGCCCTGAACGTGGTCCCCACCGGCACCGGTGCCGCCAAGGCCATCGGCCTGGTCCTCCCGCAGCTGCTCGGCAAGCTGGACGGCTACGCGCTGCGTGTCCCGATCCCCACGGGCTCGGTCACCGACCTCACCGCGAACCTGAAGAAGTCGGCCAGCGTCGAGGACATCAACGCCGCGATGAAGGCTGCCGCCGAGGGACCGCTCAAGGGCATCCTGAAGTACACGGACGCCCCGATCGTGTCGTCGGACATCGTCACCGACCCGCACAGCTCGATCTTCGACTCCGGCCTCACCAAGGTCATCGACGATCAAGCCAAGATCGTGTCCTGGTACGACAACGAGTGGGGTTACTCCAACCGTCTGGCCGACCTCATCGGTCTCGTCGCCAAGTCTCTCTGAGCGAAGGTTCGGTAACAGTGGCAGTTCAGACTCTCGAYGACCTGCTGAGCGCCGGGGCCGAGGGGCGCGCCGTGCTGGTGCGCTCCGACCTCAACGTTCCGCTCGACGGTGACCGGATCACCGATCCCGGACGCATCATCGCTTCCGCGCCGACGCTGAAAGCGTTGGCGGAGGCGGGCGCCAAGGTCATCGTCACCGCCCATCTGGGTCGCCCCAAGGGCGAGCCCGACCCGCAGTACTCCCTCGCACCGGTGGCGGTGAAGCTCGCCGAGGTGCTGGGACGCAACGTCCAGCTCGCCGGCGACGTCGTCGGGCAGGACGCTCTGGCACGTGCCGAGGGGCTCACGGACGGCGACGTTCTCCTGC
Source organism: Rhodococcus sp. P3_B8 (assembly GCF_056402775.1). Classification (NCBI taxonomy): domain Bacteria; kingdom Bacillati; phylum Actinomycetota; class Actinomycetes; order Mycobacteriales; family Nocardiaceae; genus Rhodococcus; species Rhodococcus sp. P3_B8. The sequence continues at coordinate 1,686 of NZ_JBFUGT010000476.1, read as the reverse complement.
TGGAGAACATCCGCTTCGATCCGCGGGAGACCAGCAAGGACGAGGCCGAGCGGACGAAGCTCGCCAAGGCCCTGGTCGAACTCGTCGGCGACGACGGCGCGTTCGTGTCCGACGGATTCGGTGTCGTCCACCGCGCGCAGGCGTCGGTGTACGAGGTGGCCAAGCTGCTCCCGCATTACGCGGGCAGGCTCGTCGAATCCGAGATCAAGGTGCTCGGCAAGCTCACCGAGGAGCCCGAGCGGCCGTACGCGGTCGTGCTGGGTGGGTCCAAGGTGTCGGACAAGCTCGCGGTGATCGAGGCGCTGGCCCCCAAGGTCGACACCCTCGTCATCGGTGGCGGCATGTACTACACGTTCCTGGCGGCGCAGGGCGTGTCGGTCGGCAACTCGCTGTGCGAGGAGTCGATGATCGACACATGCAAGGCGCTGCTCGAGCAGTACGCCGACGTGATCCACATCCCGCAGGACGTGGTCATCGCCGATTCGTTCTCGGCGGACGCCGAGTCGAAGATCGTTTCGGTGCTCGAGATCCCGGACGGCTGGATGGGCCTCGACATCGGACCGCAGTCGGTTCGCCGGTTCGCGGCGATCCTGACCAGCGCGAAAACCGTCTTCTGGAACGGCCCGATGGGCGTGTTCGAGTTCGAGAAGTTCGCCGCGGGCACCAAGGGTGTCGCCGAGGCGATCATCGAGGCCACCGGGAAGGGCGCGTACAGCGTCGTCGGTGGCGGTGACTCCGCCGCGGCGGTCCGCCAGCTCGGTCTGCCCGAGGACGGGTTCTCGCACATCTCCACCGGCGGCGGCGCCTCCCTCGAGTACCTCGAGGGCAAGGAACTCCCCGGCATCGCAGTTCTGGAGGGCTGAGGCATGGCACGGAAGCCGCTGATCGCCGGCAACTGGAAGATGAATCTGAACCATCTCGAGGCCATCGCGCTGGTTCAGAAGATCGCCTTCTCGCTCCCGGCGAAGTACTTCGACAAGGTCGACGTGACGGTGATCCCGCCGTTCACCGACATCCGCAGCGTGCAGACCCTCGTCGAGGGCGACAAGCTCCTGCTCACCTACGGTGCGCAGGACGTGTCGGCCCACGATTCGGGTGCGTACACCGGCGAGATCAGCGGCTCCATGCTGGCCAAGCTGGGCTGCACGTTCGTCGTCGTCGGGCACTCGGAGCGCCGGACCCTGCACTGCGAGGACAACGACACCGTGCTGGCCAAGACCAAGGCCGCGCTGAAGAACGGGATCACCCCGATCGTCTGCATCGGTGAGGGCCTCGACGTCCGCGAGGCCGGCGAGCACGTGTCCTACAACGTCGAGCAGCTGCGGGGCTCGCTCGCCGGACTGTCCGCCGAGGACATCGCGAAGGTCGTCATCGCGTACGAGCCGGTGTGGGCCATCGGAACCGGCCGCGTGGCCAGTGCCGCGGACGCGCAGGAAGTCTGCGCCGCGATCCGCGCCACGCTCGGTGACCTGGCCTCGCCGGACGTCGCGTCCGGTGTCCGCGTTCTCTACGGCGGCAGCGTCAACGCCAAGAACGTCGGCGAGATCGTCGGTCAGGCGGATGTGGACGGCGCCCTCGTTGGCGGCGCCTCACTGAAGGCCGACGAGTTCGCGACGCTGTCGGCGATCGCCGCGGGCGGACCTCTGCCGTAAGGCGCCTTCGGCGCCCGTGCGCCTTTCCGGTAGC
>NZ_JBFUGT010000475.1:0-3526 GCF_056402775.1 Rhodococcus sp. P3_B8 | reverse complement strand
GTCGAGGACTTCGGGCTCGGGGCCCGACGGCAGATGGCCTTGTTCTACGTACATCTGCTGGAGATCCCCACATCGGGATCCCCTGCTCTGGAGAGCATCCGCGTCTTGCCCGGAATCACCGGCACCAGCGCGTCCTGGCGCCGCAGTTGCCAGCAGATCGCTCGCTGCGCGCGCGAACAACAGTGGGTCACCGTCTCCGGCGAAGCCGGAAGCGGCCGCGCATCAGCTCTCAAAGCTGTTGCCATCGAACACATTCCCATCCGCACACGGATCTTCACGGTTGCCGAACTCGCGGGCGGCAGCGCCGGCCTGCCGGCACTCGAACAGGAACTCGGACAAGACCGATTCAGCGTCATCCTGCGCGACATCGACCTCCTCGGCGAGTCGCAGCTGCGGACTGTCGCCGACCTCGTTCAAGGACGCGAACACGCCGGATGGATCGGCGCGACCATCGGCGGAACCGATCACAACACCGACCTCGACACGCTGATCCTTCCCCACTTCAGCCATACCGTCACCATGCCCGCGCTGCGTCATCGCATCGACGATCTTCACAGCTTGGTACCACATTTGCTGCGACAGCTCGGGCGCGGCGCGGACTTGTCTCTCTCGCCTGCGGCGATGCGCCAACTCTGCAAGTACAGCTGGCCCGGCAACGTCACCGAGCTCCGGCAGGTTTTGCACGACGTGGTCCAGCGTCAGCGCTCCGGTGTCGTCGAGGTCGAGCAGCTACCCCCGATGTGCCGAGCCCTGAGCCGACACACACTCACACAGATCGAAGCCCTCGAACGCGACGCCATCGTGCGCAGCCTCGAGGAGAACCGCGGCAACAAGAAGGCCGCCGCAACAGCTCTCGGCATCTCACGGGCCACCATCTACCGCAAGATCAAGGAATTCGGCATCGACATCTGACGTCGCCCGCACCACTTGGTGTCAGGAAATGAGACACGCGTTTCACCCTAGCCGGCGGATCATGAGGTCAGACAGAGAATCCCACGCGGATCAGCAACTCGTTGAGGGCCAGCTTCTTTCGAGTGCGGGGACGCGACCGGGACCGACGTGAGGACGACCCATGATTACGAACCCGCTTGGCACGGAAACCCACTCGGTATCCCCCGGCAGCACCGCCTCCCGGGTGTGGTTGGTCGCCGCGCTGGCGCACACGTGCGAACCCACCGACCGTCCCGCGGTTCGTGACGATCTGATGCGGACCTGGGTTCCGGAGCCGGGCAGCGGTTACCGCACCCACGACGGCCGTCGCCGGGCAACCTGGGCGCAATTGCACTCCCGGTTCGATCTCGTCGAGGTAACCCCATGACTACCTCCTACGCGATCCGTCCCACACCGGCCCGCCACCGCTCGTCTGGGGTGAGACGGTCCTGCGCGACCATGCTCCGTGATCAACTGGCCAGGGAAGACGCCGCTGAGGATGCGCGAACCTTGGCCCCCGATGATCGGACGACGTGCCCGCTGCACCGACGGTGGATTCACCAATGCGTCGCGTCGCCGACACACGTCAACGCCGTCACGCGACACAGGTGGTGCCGCCAGTGCGCCGTGCCGCTCACCGTCACCGTCGACGAAATCGCGCGGAGCGTCACGATGGTGTGCCCGTCCTGCGGTGACGGCGGAAGCCCCGCCACGACGAGACTGGTGTCCGCGTGTTGCGCCAGCCTCGGCGAGGCGTCGAATCACACTTCGCGGACAGGTGCATAGTGCTCCACGAACGGGAAGGGATCGTAGAAGTGGTGCAGCAGGTCCTTCCACTGCTGGTACCGGCCCGATTGCCGAAAGCCTTCGGTGTGGTCTTCGAGTTCTTCCCACTCGACCAGCAGGAGATAGACATTCGGTCGCTCGAGGCCGCGTGACAATCGCAGCCGCAGGAATCCGGGCATCGACGAAATGATCGACTCGGCCTGCGCGAACGCAGATTCGAATTCCTCGACTCGTTCGGGTGCCACGGTCARCAGTGCGTGTTCCAGGATCATCGGCACAGTATGCGACGTCGCACGGTCGTGGGTGCGAGCGACGTGATCGCCGCTCGAACGGGTGGCGCAAGTAGTGGCGATGCTCAGCCCTCACTACCCGGCTGCGGCGGGCTCGAGAACAGCTCGCGGTGTGCGGCGATGTATTGCTCGACCGACTGCGCGGGCTGCCCGGTCACGTCCTCGACGTCGGTGGTCAGCCGGTTGTAGCGATCGTCGCGGTGCAGTGTGGCAACGGTGAGGAGGTGTTGCACGGTGTGCGACGAGATGCCGGGAACGGCGCTCAACAACTCCACGAAGTCGTCGTGGGGCAAATCGGATCCCGCTACCGACTGTCCCAAGCCCCGGGTGTATTGATCGGCGAGGCCGTCGATGTCCAGGACGGCGGGGCCGGTCAGCTCGAAGACCTGCCCGATACGTCCTGCTGGATCCTGAAGTATGGCGGCGACGACGCGGGCGACGTCGGTGGCGGCGACGGGCGAGGTCCTGCCGGTACCGAACGGCAAGGCCAAGACGCCACGTTCGGCGACGGAACGGCTCGCCACGACGGTGAACAGCGGATTGTCCAGGAAGACCGTGGGTCTGACGTGGACGACGGACAGACCGGACCAATTCATGATGCGCTCGGCGAGCCAGTGCAGCCGTTGGTGCCGGGACTCGTCGGTGCTGGTCGACGTCATCTGCGACACCGTCATCTGCGACATGTTCACCAACACCTCGAGATCGCCCCGCTCGTCGGCGATCGCGCACACAACAGCGGCGGCTTCCAGATAGTCCGCGGAAACACTCATGTTGAAGAACATCCGGGTCACGCCCGTCACGCCCGTCAGCGCCGCATCGACGTCGCCGGGGCGGGTCAGATCGCCGACGACGATGTCTGCTCCCAGCTTCCGTAGTGCGTCGGCGCGGCCGTCATCGCGATGAACCATCGCCCGCACGGGCTCGCCACTGCGGAGCAGCAGCTCGGCGACCATCCGGCTGATACTGCTGTAACCACCGCCCACACCGGTCACCAGGAACGGCGCCCGGTCACTCATGACCGAATCTCGCTGTTCGCGTCGCGTGCAGACGCCGCGACTGCCCTGACACTGGAAGGCGCTCTGGAGCCATCGTGGACCTCCTGGTTTCACGCTCTACTGCGACGTTACGACAGGAGGGCCGCCGCCCGTGCGTGGTTGACGAGTGCAGAGACTCGTCAATCACGCACGGGTGCTCTAGTCGGTGACGCCTTCTGCACGAGCAGCGGCGGCGACTGCCTCCGCGACAGCGGGGGCGACGCGAGGATCGAGCGGGCTGGGAACGATCTTGTCTACAGCCAGCTCGTCACCGACGACCGAGAGGATTGCCTCGGCGGCGGCGAGCTTCATACCTTCGGTGATCCGGCGGGCACCGGCATCGAGCGCACCCCGGAACACCCCGGGGAAGGCCAGCACATTGTTGATCTGGTTCGGGAAATCCGAGCGCCCGGTGGCCACGATCGCCGCATGCTTACGGGCGATGTCCGGGTGGATCTCCGGGTCCGGGTTCGACAACGCGAACAC
>NZ_JBFUGT010000474.1:0-3576 GCF_056402775.1 Rhodococcus sp. P3_B8 | reverse complement strand
CGGGCTGGTGGGCAGCTTCACCGTCAACACCAGCTCACGCTCCGTCGAGGTGATCTGCGCGAGCTGCCGATCGGCCGCCGACAGCCGGGCCATCGCGCTCGTCTGCGGCGGACCCTGCACCTCGGTGATCCGCAACCGGCCGGCCGGTACCCCGCCGTCCCGACGGGCGCGGGCAATCAGCTGGCGCCGAACACCCCGAACGAAACCCGCCGGCACAGAGTCGCCCGGTTCGGTCGGCGGCGCCACAACCCCGGTGGCCGGATCGAATCGGGCCGACAGCGCCGCGATCGCGGTGTCCCGGTAGGACAGGGTCCGCAGGGTCGCCATCACCTGCGCGGTCACCACCCGGGTGACCCGCGACGGAACATAGACCCCGTCCGGGTAGAGCGGAGTCCAGCCGAGGCGGGCCGCGGCGACGTGACCCTGTGCGGGGAGCCTGCGGTCCTGGCGGTCCAGGCCGGCGGCGAGCACATCGAACGTCGCCGGCTGCCACAGCCGCGACACCAACTCGGCACCGGCCGCGGCGATCAGGTCCAGCAGCCACCCCACCCGGGTGTCGACGTCGTCGAGTCCGATCGGCTCGCCGGTCGCGTCGTCGACTGCCATGTATGCGCGGGTGGTGACCGCGAATTGCCGCGGCGCAGTCGATCCCGGCCCGGTCATGCCGGGGCGCAATTCACGATCGGCGAGCACTTTCGCATTTGAAGAAGACCCTGATCTGCCGAGATGCTCACCGGTTACCCCTTCCGCCACCGTGCGGCGGCATCGCCCCGAAGCCGGTGTTGAAGGAGTCGGTGTTGAATCTGTATCGACCGCAGCTGATTACAACCGGGCGGACAACGATGCCAGCAACACGATGACGTCATCCATCAACTCCTCCACCGGCGATAGCTCGCCCTTGTCTCGCAGAACCCGACTGTAACGCCGACCTCCGACAAGTACCGGTCGATCCGCGCCACCGGCGAACCGGGGGCCAATCGATCCCGCCACACCACCCGCACCACCGTGAACCCCGCCTCGGCCGCGTCGTCGAGCATCCGGCCGCGCCCACCCCGCCGCTCCCTCGAGTCCCGAACCGCGATCCCATGCAGACCCGATATATCTCACCAGGAGCGCTCTCCCGCAACATCTTTTCCTGATGGGCCAGCGAAGCCTCTTGCCCGGTCGAGCCCGACACCCGGCAGATACAGTGCCGCCACCCTCTCCGGCGTCGCTCCCGCACACTCCGATGCAGGCCTGACCAGATAGGCGTCGAGGTCCGCGCGGTCAAAGATTCGGTGACCCGAACCGGTGCGCCGAGACGGCAACCGGCCCTCCGATGCCGCCTTGCGCGTCCTAACTACCGAAGGGCCCAAGTATTCCGCAGCCTCACCGATTCGCGTCGTAGATAGTGCCAGAACATACTGGGTAGTATTAGATATCGAGGCAACAGTTGAGAGCCTGTCGTACATCGCCGATGTCGCGCTCGAGGTGCTCGACGCGCTCGGTCACGAATCCGCGGACGTGCTCGGCTATTCACTCGGCGGCGCGGTCGCGCAACAGCTCGCCCGCCAGGCGCCGGAGCGGGTGCGACGCTTGGCGCTGGTCAGCGCGACGTGCGGAGCCGGAGCGGTACCGGGGTCGATGTTGGCGCTGATGGCTGTGATGACCCCCGCGCGGCACCACTCCAAGGTCGCGTACCGGGCGACGATGAAGCTGGTGAACCTCGCCCCGAAGGAGAAGAACAGCATCGCACTCAAGGAGCTGATGGCCGATTGGCACCACGGCGCGGCGCCGACAATGCGCGGGTACACGCTGCAAATGATGGCGATGTCGAGGTTCAACAGCCTTCCATGGCTGCCTACCGTCGCCCACCCGACGCTGGTCCTGAGTGGATCCGGTGATCGGATCATCCCGATGGCGAACGGTGCGATTCTGGCGGGCTACCTGCCGAACGCGCGGCTGCGCATCTTCGAGGGCTGGGGACACTACATGCTCCATGACGATGCCTCAGGAGCCGGCAACGCCATCGCCGAGTTCTTCGGTGCAGACCACCACGATGAGAGTTCCGCGTGGACGGGGGCGCAGGTCGTGACTCCCGAACAGATGGCCGGGATGGTGCGGTCCGCACCGTGGAGCGCATATCCGTACCAGTACACCAACGCGTTGGTCCGTTGGCGGTACCCGCTCGAGAAGGAGCGTGGCGGGCATGGCCGCTGAGTCGCCTCTGTGGCGGAAGGCATTCGACGGTGTCGAGCGTCGGATCGGCGCCCCGCTGGAGAACGCGACCAGCTCCGCGGACTTCCAAGTGTTCTCCCTCAAGGTGGGACGCGTGAAGAAGGCGGTGATTGCCCCCGTCGAGGCGGTGGTGGGCTTCGGTCTGCACCTGGTCGGGATCCCGTCCCATGCCGAGGTGCGCGTTCTGCGCAGGGATCTCATCAAGGTGCAACGTGAACTGCTGGCCATGCGTCGTGAACAGGCCGTCACCGAGCGAGAGTCGACGGATTCAGAATGAGTCCGATCGGCCCGGTGGTGGATATCGCACGCGGACTGGTTCGTGAGGTCGAGCGCACGCAGTTGCGTGCCCGGCGGGGCATCGAGCTGATCGCGCGGCGCCCGCCCCCTCAGGTGAGTAATACGCCGAAGGACGAAGTGTGGTCGTTCGGGAAGGCGAAGCTGTGGCGCTACCGCAATGACGACGTGCGGCATGGGCCACCGGTACTGATGTTCCTGGGGTTGGTTGGTGACTCGGCGATCTTCGACCTGTTTCCGGGAAACTCATGGGCGGAGAAACTGGTCGCGGAGGGCTTCGACGTGTTCCTGTTCGATTGGGGACGGCCGGAGGCGGCTGAAGGGGAGCACGACCTCGGAACGTATATGGACGGCTACTTCGTGCCTGCTGTCGATGCGGTGCGCAGGATCGCCGGCGCCGACGAGGTGTCGGTGGGGGCCTACTGCATGGGCTCGCTCATGCTGACTCTGCTGCTCGGCAGCCGGAGCAACGTGCCGGTACGGAACGCGGTTCTGTTCGCTCCGCCCTGCGACTACGACCATGCCCCCGGGTTTCTCACCGGCTTCAAGGACGGCCGGCTGGAGACCCGCCATGTGGTGGACGAGATGACGGGCCTCGTCCCGGAGGATGCCGTCCGGGGCATGTTCCGCTGTTGCAGCCGACCTCGGACATCGTCCAGTACGTCACGTTGTGGGAGAACCTGTGGCGGGACGGCTACGCCGACGCGCACCGCGCCATCAATCACTGGGCGTGGGACCATCGATCGATGGCCGCACCATCTTTTGTAGAGATGGTGGAGGATTACGTCCGAGAAAATCGATTGGTCAACGGGGGAGCGGAGTTGGCGGGCCGGCCCGTGGACCTGCATTCGATCACCATTCCGCTGTTGATGATCATCGCGGAGAAGGACGAGTTCGTGCCGCCCGCGAACTCGGAACCACTCGCCGAGCTGGTTGGGTCCGATGACGTGGAGATCCTGCGTATCCCCGGTGGCCACGCGGGCGCCCTGATGGGGTCAGCCGCGCGGAAGAAGACCATGCCGGGGGTGGTCGATTGGCTCAGGCGGCACTCGGATACCCCACCGC
>NZ_JBFUGT010000473.1:0-3587 GCF_056402775.1 Rhodococcus sp. P3_B8 | reverse complement strand
GTACTCTGGGAGATGTCCGATTTGTCCCCTACTCGTGGATGTTGCAGCCCCGCAGCCGGCGGTCCGCGAGAACTCCGGAGGCCCACCGTGGAACTGCTACTCATTCTCGTGATCGTGGCGGCGGTCGCCTTCCTGGTGGTGAGGAGCCGCAACAACCGCGCCGGGCAGACCGCGAACCAGCTCGAGGACGCCAAGGCGGACGCTCGCCAGGCCATCGAACGGCTCGGCGGACAGGTGTACAGCCTCACCGGGTCCGACACCGCCTCGCAGCAGGCACTCGCCGACGCGTCCGAGCGGTACACCGCGGCGGGCTCCCAGATCGATCAGGCCACGACGCCCGTCCAGGCGCGTCTCGCCAAGCAGACGGCGCTCGAGGGTCTCTACTACATCCGCGCCGCCCGGACGGCCATGGGCATGGACCCCGGCCCGGAGATTCCGTCGATCGACGGCCAGAAGTCCGCGGGAGCGGTCACCGAGGACCGTGAGGTCGAGTTCGAGGGGCGGCAGGTCGCGGCGTCGCCGAACCCGTCGTCGAAGACCCCGAACTACTACCCCGGTGGCCGTGTCGCGGGACGCCCGGTTCCCGCCGGCTGGTACTCGGAGCCGTGGTGGAAGCCCGCTCTCGTCGCAGGCGCGTGGGGCCTGGGCTCGATGTTCCTGTTCTCGGCGATGTTCTCGGGGATGGCCGGAGTGGGGTACGACGCGCAGGGCTTCGAGAGCGGAGCGGGCGACGCGTCCCAGGACACCGGTGACGCGGGTGCGGACGGCGGTGGCGACGGCGGTGACGCAGGCGCAGACGGCGGCGGCGACATGGGCGGGGACGCCGGTGGCGACGGCGGCGGATTCGACTTCGGCGGCGGCGGAGACGGCGGCGGGTTCGACTTCGGTGGCGGGTTCGACTTCTAGCCGGCCGTCAGGAGGGCTGGCAGCTCGGGCACCAGAAGAGGTTGCGGCCCTTCATGACCGAGTGGGTGACCGGGGTGCCGCAGATCCGGCACGGTGATCCCGCCCGCCGGTAGACGTACGTCCGGGGACGGTCCTTGGCATACGCCGGATCGCCGTGATCGTCCTCGGGACGGACGACGTGCATCGTGCCGCGGCGGACCCCGACCTTCATCAGGGCGACGAGGTCGGCCCACAGCGCGTCCCACTCGGCACGGGACAGCGCACGGCCGGGCCTGTCGGGGTTGATGCCGTGCCGGAACAGGACCTCCGCCCGGTACACGTTGCCGATGCCGGCGATCACGGCCTGATCCATCAGCAGTGCCCCGATCGGGGTCTTCGACGCCGAGATGCGCTTCCACGCCTTGTCGGGGTCGGCGTCCGTGCGGAGCGGGTCCGGCCCCAGCCGCGCCTCGATGGCGGCGACCTGCGGCGGATGGAGAACCTCGCAGGCCGTCGGACCGCGGAGGTCGGTGCCGAATTCGGCGCCGACCATCCGCATCCTGACCTGCCCGACCGGCGGTTCCATCGGTACGGCCGATTCCGTGAACGCTCCGTACAGTCCCAGGTGGACGTGCACGACCAGTCCCGACTCGTAGTGATGCCACAGGTGTTTACCCCAGGCCTCGGACTTGACGAGAACGCGGCCGTCGACGAGCGCCGCGTCCTCGGAAAATCTGCCCTGCGGGCTCAGCACCCGCACCGGCGCACCGGCGAACCGGCGTTGGTGTAGCCGGGCCAGCCGGTGCAGGGTGTGACCTTCGGGCAAGGGCGATCAGGCCTCGGGCAGGGCGGGGGCGACGCCGGTCTTCTCGAACTCGGACAGGATGTCGATGCGGCGCTGGTGGCGCTCCTCGTTCGACCACTCGGCGGCGAGGAACGCGTCCACGATCGCGAGGGACTCCTCGAGGGAGTGCATGCGCCCGCCGAGGCCGATCAGCTGAGCGTTGTTGTGCTGGCGGGCCAGCTGCGCGGTCTCGACGCTCCACGCCAGGGCACACCGCGCACCCTTCACCTTGTTCGCGGCGATCTGCTCACCGTTGCCGCTGCCGCCCAGCACGATGCCGAGGCTGCCCTCGTCGGCGACGACACGACGGGCCGTCTCGATGCAGAAGGCGGGGTAGTCGTCGAGGGCGTCGTAGACGTGAGCGCCGCAGTCGACGGTCTCGTGGCCCGCGGCCTTCAGGTGTTCGATGATCTCGTTCTTACGTTCGAATCCGGCATGGTCGGCACCCAGGTATACGCGCATGACTGGTGATTCTGTCAGGCGTCGTCGCGAATCGTGTCAGGGGCCCGGGACGCTTATCGTGATCAGCATGTATCCCGACAACGGACAGAACTGGGGACAGTCGTATCCGGGACATCGGCCGGTCTCCGCGCAGCACCAGTGGGGCGTCGGGACGGGATGGAATCCTCCGGTCCCGTTGCCGGGCCTCATGCCGAACGACCGGCCCGCCCGGCACTCGTGGGAGATCCCGCTGCTCGTGGTGGCCATCGTTCTCACCGTCGTCGCCTACCTGGCGGCGATCGCGGCGCTCTTCCTCGGCGTGGTGTCCACGTGGGTGCTCATCGTGCTGGTCGCGCCGATCCTCATCGCCGTCGGCCGCGGCCAGCTCTACGGCGCGCAGCAGGTGAACGGGATCAAGATGACACCCACCCAGTTCCCCGACGGGTACCGGATGGTGGCCGAGGCGGCCGCACGGTTCGGGATGACCGAACCACCCGACGCGTACGTCGTGCTCGGGAACGGCCGGATCAACGCGTTCGCGTCCGGACACGGCTTCCGCCGGTTCGTCGTGGTGTACAGCGATCTGTTCGAGATCGGCGGCGAGGCCCGCGAGCCCGATGCCCTCGCCTTCATCATCGGCCACGAGGTCGGTCACATCGCGGCCGGCCACGCCTCCTACTGGCGGCAACTGGGACAGTTCGCCGCCAACTACATTCCCGTCGTCGGGTCGGCGCTGTTCCGTTCGATGGAATACACCGCGGACAACCACGGCTACTGCGTCCGGCCCCAGGGCGCCCGCGGCGCGATGGGCGTTCTCGGCGCCGGCAAATATCTCGTGAGCATCGTCGGATTCGACGAACTCGCCGACCGGGCCACCACCGAACGCGGGTTCTTCCCGTGGTTCGTGAATCTGCTGTCGGGACATCCGGTGCTCACCTGGCGTGCCGCCGCCCTGCGGAACAGGACCCGGCACGGTCACCTGTTCGTGAAACCCGGCCAGATCTACCGCGATCCGCAGCAACTGCAGTACGCGGCCGACCCGGCCGGGCCCGTCACTCGGTGACCGTGCCCAGGATCGGGGCGGGGCTCAGTCGAACTGGGGGTCCTCGGTCCGGGTGCGCTTGAGCTCGAAGAAGTGCGGGTAGCCGGCCAGTGCGACCGCACCGTCCCACACCTTCCCCGCGTCCTCGCCGCGGGGAATGCGCGACAGGACCGGGCCGAAGAACGCGACACCGTTGACGTGGATCGTCGGGGTTCCGACGTCCGGTCCGACGGCATCCATGCCTGCGGCGTGACTCTCGCGCAGTGCGGCGTCGTACTCCTCCGATTCGGCGGCCTCGGCCAGTTCGGCCGGCAGCCCGACCTCGGCGAGCGACTTGACGATCACGTCGCCGAAGTCCTTGTTGCCCTCGTTGTG
>NZ_JBFUGT010000472.1:0-3626 GCF_056402775.1 Rhodococcus sp. P3_B8 | reverse complement strand
CGACCATGCTCATCCGCCTCCGCACGGAGGACACGGCGCGGGTCACCAAGCGCAAGGGCCAGGAGAGCTTCAACTACGGCGACTACTTCGCCTTCTCGAAGATCTGCACCCACCTCGGCTGCCCCACCTCCCTGTACGAACAGCAGACCAACCGAATCCTCTGCCCGTGCCACCAGTCGCAGTTCGACGCGCTGACCTACGGAAAGCCGATTTTCGGTCCGGCCGCTCGTGCACTTCCGCAGTTGCCTATTACAGTGAACGAAGAGGGTTTCCTAGTCACAACGGGTGACTACATCGAAGCTCTCGGCCCGGCATTTTGGGAGCGTCGACCGTGACCGACAACAAACCGTCCAAACTGAGCGCGATGGCCACCGGCCAGGCCGAAGCGATGGACTCGCGCTACCACCTCGCAGCGGGAATGCGGCGGCAGATCAACAAGGTCTTCCCCACCCACTGGTCGTTCCTGCTCGGCGAGATCGCGCTGTACAGCTTCGTCATCCTGCTGATCTCCGGTGTCTACCTGACCCTGTTCTTCGACCCGTCGATGGCGCACGTCGTCTACAACGGTGCGTACGAGCCGCTGCGCGGCGTCACGATGTCCCGCGCGTACGAGACCACGCTGAACATCTCGTTCGAGGTTCGCGGCGGTCTGTTCGTCCGTCAGATCCACCACTGGGCAGCGCTGATGTTCGCGGCGTCGATCGTCGTGCACCTGATGCGCATCTTCTTCACCGGCGCCTTCCGGCGTCCGCGTGAGGCCAACTGGGTCATCGGCTGCCTGCTGCTGATCCTGGCGATGTTCGAGGGATTCTTCGGCTACACGATCCCCGACGACCTGCTGTCCGGCACGGGCCTGCGCGCCGCGTTCTCCGGCATCACGCTAAGCATCCCGATCGCGGGCACCTGGATGCACTGGCTGATCTTCGGCGGCGACTTCCCCGGCGACCTGATCATCCCCCGCCTGTACGTCGCGCACGTCCTGCTGTTCCCGGGCATCATCCTCGCCCTGATCGCCGGTCACCTCGCGCTCGTCTGGTACCAGAAGCACACGCAGTTCCCCGGCCCCGGCCGCACGGAGAACAACGTCGTGGGTGTGCGCATCCTCCCGGTGTTCGCCGTCAAGTCGGGTGCGTTCTTCGCGATCACGTTCGGTGTGCTCGCCGTGATGGGTGGCGTGCTGCAGATCAACCCGGTCTGGACCATCGGCCCCTACAACCCGTCGCAGGTGTCGGCAGGTTCGCAGCCCGACATCTACATGATGTGGACGGACGGCCTGGCCCGCCTGTGGCCGGCGTGGGACATCTACCTGTTCGACCGCTACACCATTCCGTCGGTGTTCGCCGTGGCGTTGATCATGGGTCTGGTGTTCACGGTGCTGATCGCCTACCCGTGGATCGAGAAGCGTCTGACCAAGGACGACGCTCACCACAACCTGCTGCAGCGTCCGCGTGACGTTCCGGTGCGTACCGCGATCGGTGCGATGGCGATTGCGTTCTACGCCGTCCTGACGATCTCCTGCATCAACGACATCATCGCGTACCACCTGAGCATCTCGTTGAACGCGATGACGTGGATCGGCCGCATCGGCATGGTGTTGCTGCCTCCGATCGCCTTCTTCGTGGCCTACCGGTTCTGCCTGGGTCTCCAGCGCAGCGACCGTGAGGTTCTCGAGCACGGCATCGAGACCGGCATCATCAAGCGGATGCCGAACGGTCAGTACATCGAGATCCACCAGCCGCTCGGCCCGGTCGACGGCCACGGTCATCCGATCCCGCTCGAGTACCAGGGTGCGACCGTCCCGAAGAAGATGAACAAGCTCGGTTCCGCCGGCAAGCCCGGTTCCGGCAGCCTCGTCACGGCCGACCCGGTCGAGGAGAGCCTGGCTCTCGAGCACGCCCTGCACCACGGCGAGCACGAGCAGCTCACGATGCTGCGGGAGTACCAGGACCGCGCCCACGGCAACGGTTCGTCGGCTTCCGGCAACGGATCGTCCGGCAACGGCGAGGCCCACTAGCCTCACCTCCGCAACCGAGCAGAGCCCCGAACCACGTCCGGTTCGGGGCTCTGCTCGTCTGTGGGCGTGCCCGCTCCCCTCCCCCGCGGCTGTGCGCGGAACACGAGCGCGACCGCCCCGAGTCCCAGAAGTAGACCGAGTGCGGTGAGGATTCCGAACGGCTCGCCGAACAACACGGTCCCCCAGATGGCCGTCACCGGTGCCATCAGGAACATCAGGGCATTGACCCGGGTGACTCCACTCCTACGCAGCACGAGCCAGTACAGGCCGTAGCCGCCGAACGTGGACAGGCCGATCAGCCAGGCCACCGACCACCAGAACGATGCCGTCGGCGGTGGCGACACCTGTCCGGCGCACGCGGCGAGGGCGGTGAAGAGCACGGCACTGGTCGCGCAGTGCACGGTCATGGACACGACGGGGTCGGTGTCGGTAGGTGAGCGACTCTCCAGGAAGGTCGCGGCCACCAGCGACAGCATCCCGGCGAACGGCACGAGATACGCCCACCACGACACGCCGGACGCAGCGGTGGCGTCGCCTGCGGTGACGATCACGACCCCCGCCAGTCCGAGCAGCAGCCCCCACCACTGCCGGGGCGCGACGTACTGACCCAGCAGCGGGCCGGCCAGCACGGCGACGACCAGGGGCTGGGTGCCGTCGATCAGTGCCGTGGTGCCGGTCGAGACGCCGAGTCCGATCGCCTGGTAGACGGTCAGCAGATATCCGGTCTGCGACAGCGCGCCGACCGTCACCTGACGGCCGAGCGCACGGGACCCGAGTCCCCGCCACCGTGCGCGTCCGAACAGGGCGGCCGCCAGGGCCAGTGCGACGGCGAGCGGCAGGAACCGCCAGGTCAGTACGGTCAGAGGGGCCGCGTCCCCGGCGCCGAGTTTGGCCCCGATAAAGCCGGAGCTCCAGCACAGGACGAACATCAMGGCGAGAAGCGCATTCACGTTTGACCACCACCTAAGTAAACAGATCGGTATACCTCTTCAATTTATACCGATCTGTATACTTTTGTCATGGAATCTGTGCCGTCACCGCGACGCGTGGTGCTGACACCGGGAGCGAGGCGGGCGCTGGACGCGGCCGGCCGCCTCTTCTACGAGCGGGGAATCCACGCGGTCGGCGTGGATCTCATCGCCACCGAGGCCGGTGTCACGAAGAAGACGCTCTACGACCGTTTCGGTTCGAAGGAACAGATCGTCGTCGAGTACCTCGCCGACCGGGACGAACGGTGGCGGGCGTTTCTCGCCGGCCATCTCGACACCGCCGGCGACTCCCCCGGACGGCGCCTGACGGCGATCTTCGACGCATCCCGGGAGTGGACCGCGGAGAACAGCGCGAAGGGGTGCAGCATGGTCAACGCGCACGCGGAGATCAGCGACCCGGCACATCCGGCGTACGCCGTCATCGTCGGCCAGAAGCGGTGGATGCTCGACCTGTTCACCGGCGTGTGCCGGGACGCGTCGGTGCGCGACCCGGAGACACTCGCACGCACCGTCATGCTGCTCCACGAAGGGGCACTGGTCTCACACGGGCTGCAGGTGTTCCCCGAGGCGGTGCGACTCGCATCCGATCAGGCGTCGGCGCTCCTCGCCGCGGCGGCAGGCCC